>CAYXNR010000059.1:0-12385 GCA_964466595.1 uncultured Coxiellaceae bacterium
ACGTGAATGGTTACAAATATACAAAACCTACTACAAATATACAAAACCCACTCTAAGCCTCATGCGTAATAACCAAAAAGATAGCGCCTGCTCCACGCAAGATATTAAGAAGCAGTGTGCTTTCGGCCTTAGTGGCAACTGCTTTTAATTGATCAATAGTCGTTACTTTTTCTTGGTTAGCAGAAATGATCACATCACCGGGACGTAAATCAGCCTGCCAAGCATTGCTTTCCGGATCAATACCCAAAACAAGAATGCCCTCTACATTTCCATGCAAGGGACTCACTTCCCGATAATTTTTAAGCTCTATTCCATAGAGGAAGGGATCTTTCGATTGAATAGCCTCAGTTCGTTTTTTGGGATCTAAGAGAATAGCCGAAACGGTTAGCGGTTTATTATCACGAATAATATTAAGAGTAATCTTAGAATTAACACGCAAGAAGCCAATCGTATTAATCACATCACTGGCATTTTTAACATCACTACCATTTACAGCGGTAACAATATCATTCACATGTAAGCCAGCTTGTTCGGCCGGAGAATAGGGTTGAACCATGCTTATTGCTGCACCCTGTGTAGCTGTCGTATGAAAGGCATCTGCTAAATCCGGCGTTAAATCTTGTGTCACAATGCCAAGTACGCCACGTTGAACATTGCCATATTGAATCAACTGATCCATGATGCTTTTTGCCATGTTGGCAGGAATAGCAAAACCAATGCCAATACTGCCTCGATTGGGTGCCAAGATTGCTGTATTCAGGCCGACCAACTCACCCTGCATGTCCACCAAGGCTCCGCCGGAATTGCCGGGATTAATGGGCGCATCGGTTTGAATAAAGTTTTCATAGTTTTCGATGCCGAGGGTTGTTCTACCTAAGGCACTGACAATACCGGCTGTAACCGTTTGGCTCAGCCCAAAGGGATTGCCGATAGCAGCCACCACATCACCGACTTTGAGTTTATTCGAATCGGCTAGGGGAATAGCTGTGAGATTCTTTGCTTTGATTTGCAGTAAGGCAATATCAGAAGGTTTATCTATGCCGACCATTTTGGCGGAATAATGACGTCCATCACCTAGAGTAATGGTAATCGTTTGCGCATCATTCACCACATGGGCATTCGTTAAGATGTAGCCCTTGTCTGCATTGACAATGACGCCAGAGGCAACAGACATCACCTTATCCGTCGGTGCTACATTTTGTCCGCTTTTTTCGCGTTGCTTTTCCATTTCCCGCAAGACGCTATAATCAGTCACTTTAATTTGTGCTTTGATATTCACAATTGCAGGCAAAACTTTTTGCAACATCGGCGCAATACTATTATCCATCGGCATGGTGGCATAGGCAGCGCTTGTGAGGAAAGAAGAGAGGAGCCAAAAAGCAGAAAGTAGCTGAATGAATTTTTTCATTAAACTGTTCCTTCTATTTATCTAAATTATGGAGAAATAAAAAAAATATAACAAGTGGTTCTCTGTGCGGTACAAAAATCATTTTTGTCATTCTGAGCGCATTATTGTCATTCTGAGTGTATTATTGTCATTCTGAGCGCAGCGAAGAATCTGTATCTCATTGATAATTCAGATCCTTCGCTACGCTCAGAATGACAATTGGGAGCGCATTTAATTTTTGTACCGTACAGAATAAGTGGTTTTATTCTAATGCAAACAGCAAACCCAGATTTGATCAAAATCAGATCAACCCTCAAGCCAAATCAGACTAGCCATCCGTCCTGTTTTTCCCTTGTCCCGCCGATAGGAAAAAAATTTGTCTTGATCCGTATAGGTACAAAATTGGCCGCCAAAAATTTGCCCCACACCCAAGGCTCGTAATTGCAGACGAGCCAATTCGTAGAGATTAGCCAACCAAGTCGTGGGCGAGGTCTTTTTAAAAGCAAGCTGATTAGCATCATCAAGGCTCTTAAAAATTTCAAAAACCTCTTCTCCCACCTCATATTTTTGCGGTCCAATAGCCGGGCCCAGCCAAGCTAAGAGGCTATGATTATCCAAGGCCAGTTTTTCAAGGGTGTTAGCGATGATCCCTTTAGCTAAACCTCGCCAGCCGGCATGAATAGCTGCAGCATGATGGCCTGTTTGATCGCACAATAAAATGGGTAAACAGTCTGCTGTGACGATGGCACAAACCTGTCCGCTTTCTCGGGTGAAGCTTGCGTCTGCTTCAAGCTCGCGATTGCAAGGCAGGGCTTCAAGCACTCGGGTACTATGCGTTTGCTTAAGCCAGATTGGTTCTGCGGGTAGTTCGAGAAGCTGGCGTAATTGACGACGATTGTTTTGGACGGCTTCATGTTGGTCTTCTACATTGAGAGCTACATTAAAGCTGTCATAGGGCGCAAGACTATTACCAACATGGCGTAAACTACTAAAAGCTTTAATGTGTGTTGGCGCCGGCCATTCAGGCTGAATAAAGTAGGTCATGAGTTACCTTGACTTATTTTCTTTATGAAATAAAAATGAATCTTCGCGTAAACAAGCTAAGAGCTTTTGAAAATCCTCTGGTAGTTCTATCTTCCATATTCTTTCCTCTCCGGTCAAGGGATGGATGAAACCGATTTCATCGGCATGTAAAGCCTGATGCTTAAATTGCTGCAAAGCATTTGTGAGTGCCATCGAAGCTGCTTTGGGAAGGCGTAAGCGTTCTCCATAGGTAGCATCACCAATAATGGGATGTTGAATATAGGCCATATGAACACGAATTTGATGCGTTCGACCTGTTTCGAGACGAACCTTGAGATGAGTATGCGCACGGAATTTTTCTATAATCCGATAATGCGTGATAGCCGGGCGTCCTGTTTCAACGATGGCCATATGCTTGCGATGGATGGGATGTCTTGCGATAGGCGCCTCAATAGTTCCCCCGCTGATGAGTGTACCGCTCACAATGGTTTGATATTCACGATGCAAGCTGCGAGCTTTTAATTGTCTGCTAAGCTTGTGATAGGCAGCTAGGGTTTTTGCAATAACCACTAAGCCCGAGGTATCTTTATCCAGACGATGAATGAGCCCTGCGCGCGGAAGACTTTCCAAGCTGGGATCGTGATGCAGCAGCGCATTGACGAGAGTATTGTCAGGATTGCCATTACCTGGATGTACAATCAGACCGATTGGTTTATTAACGATGATGACAGCCTCATCTTCAAAAATGATCTTGAGCGGAAGTGCTTGTGCCGCCCAACTCGTTTTGGCTTCCAATTGAGTATCAATGCTCAGGATTTCCCCGCCCGAGACCAAGGTCTTGGGCTTCACTTTTTTGTTATTCAAGGTGGCTTCGCCGGTCTTGAGCCAGTTTTGGATCATCACCCGCGAATAGTCAGGTAAAAGTTTGGCTAATACTTGATCAAGCCGTTGGCCGCTTGCTTCTTCGGGAAGAACCAGTCTGTGCTGAATTTTTTTAATCATCGCTTTCATTGCGTGAATGATGACAGATTTTTGTTTACAATGCACCCGAGAATTCGAGAAGGTAGATGCTATGTTAAAAATGATCATAACTGTTTGCTTGCTAGGGCTAGGCTTAATTTTGTCCTCTTGCGCAAGCAAGACCGGCCCGGCTGAGGCCTATAAAGGAGAGACACCCAAGCAGATTTTTAAGGCCGGTGAGCTGGATATGAATAAGGGCGATTATTCCGAAGCGATTAAGCGTTTTGAAGCCTTAGAGGTGCAGTATCCTCTAGAGCGAGAAACAGAACTAGCCGAGGTCCAGCTGGTCTACGCCTATTATCGCAAAGAAGACTATGCCTTAGCGATTGCAGCAGCCGATCGCTTTACTCGCCTTTATCCCATGAGCCAATATACAGCTTATGTCTATTTTGTTCAGGGATTGTCAGAATATCTACAGCATCAGGGAGTCTTAGATCGTCTATTTTCCGTGGATTTAGCGAAGCGTGATTTGCTGCCCCTCAAAAAAGCCTTTCTTGATTTTTCGACGATTGTAGAGCGTTTTCCAAGCAGCCCCTATGCGCCCATGGCTCATCAATATATGACTTATTTGCGCAACATGATGGCCAGGCATCAACTGCAACTCGCGCAGTTTTATTATGAGCGAAAAGCCTACCTTGCTGCGATTAATCGTGCCAATGGCTTAATTCAGCATTATCAAGGCGCACCAGCTGTGCCCCAAGCTCTGGTATTGATGGTAAAAGCTTATCGCGCGCTTCACCTCGGACAAGAAGAGAAAGATGCTTTAGCTTTATTACAATATAATTATCCAGATTCAGCTTATTTGAGGGAGGCGAGAGGCTAGAATTTAGCCCTTAAACCCCGAAGTAATCGGATAGCGTCTGTCCTTGCCAAAGGCTTTTAAATTTAACCTGACTCCCACAGGGGCTTGTCTGCGCTTATACTCATTTTGAGCAATGCTTCGTGCAACCTTCGTCACGATTTCTTTATTAAAGCCGAGGGCGATTATTTCTTCTAAGCTTTTTTCTTGATTCAAATAGAGATCCAAGATCTGATCTAAGAGAGAGTAGGGTGGGAGACTATCCTCATCCTTCTGGTTTGGAGCAAGCTCAGCAGTGGGTGCGCGTGTCAGTGTTGCTTCTGGGATAGCAGCGGATAGTTGGTTACGATAGCGAGCGAGGGTATAAACCATGGTTTTAGGAACATCCATGAGAACAGCGAAGCCGCCGGCCATATCTCCGTAAAGCGTGGTGTAGCCTACGGCTAATTCACTACGATTACCAGTTGTTAAAACAAGCTTTCCGCTTTTATTAGATAGAGCCATTAAAAGAACGCCACGACAGCGTGCTTGTAAATTTTCTTCAGTCACATCGGTTTTCTTGCCTGCAAAACTTGGTGCTAGGGTTTGTAAGAAACTGTTATAGCTTGCTTCAATATCTAGTGTTTCCATTGCAAGTCCCAGGTTTTCTGTGACTTGCAGCGCCTCCTGGTGGCTTCGTTCTGCTGTATAGCGTGAGGGCATGAAGACGGCCGTGACGCGCGAGGGGCCAAGGGCATCCACAGCAATAGCTAAAGTAAGAGCAGAATCAATTCCGCCTGACACGCCAATCAAAACGCCGGGAAACTTATTTTTTTCCACATAATCGCGAACGCCTAAAACCAAGCTTTTATATAATTTTTCTTCGGTAGAAGGGTTGGAGAAGGGGATGGTGTTGATCTTGATTTCGCTCTTACCCACCTCAAAGTCGATGGGATGTAAAACCTCACCATAGAAGCCTGCGATTTGACGAAGGCAGCCTTGCTCATCGATCACAAGAGAACCACCATCGAAAATTAAGCCATCTTGAGCGCCCACTTGATTAGCATAAACAATGGGCAAATGACTGAGCTTAGCTTGTTTGCGGAGGATAGCGAGGCGTCGTTCATATTTATCGCTTTCAAAGGGCGAAGCATTAGGTGATAAAATCAGGCGGGCGCCTTGCTGCGCTGCCTCTTGAACTGGACCGGCTTGCCAGAGATCTTCGCAAATGACTAAGCCGACGGGAATGCCGCGAACGGGTAAAACACAGCTAGTATGGCCAGGAACAAAATAGCGATCTTCATCAAAAACATCCGAATTAGGTAAATGCTGCTTGGAATAATGTCCCAAGATTTTACCCTCATGAATCAGAGAACAGGCATTCAACAGTCCTTGTTTGCTGTGTCGCGGATGACCCACAAGGCAATAAATATCAGAAACCGTTTTTTTAAACTGCTGCAACGTTTCTTCTGTGGCAGCGATAAAACTGTTACGCAGCAATAAATCTTCCGGTGGATAGCCTGTTAAACTTAATTCAGGAAAAATAATCAGATCTGCCTTAAAAAGATCCTGAGCTACTTTGGTTGCTTGAATATGTTTTTGTAAATTAGCTTCCAGGTCGCCGATGAGGAGATTAAGTTGTGCGATGACCACACGTAATTTTTTAGTCATTATTCTAACCATTCCCATATTTCGTTTTGTTGTGGATCCAGTCCTAGCACCTTAGAGTAGTAATTCGAGGGGGTGAGGACCAGTAATTGATATAAATTATAACTTATTTGACGATAATCGACCAGAGAGCCAACAACGCTCACCGTCTCCAGGTGGCGGAAGTAGAGTTCCCCACCCAGGCGAGGGGAAGCGCTTGTTTGAATGTGAGCGCGATATAGATGATTTTTGAGTTTGCCGCGATAGTGCATACGGGCAATAATTTCCTGGCCAGTATAGCAGCCTTTATCCCAGCTCAGCCCGCCCAGTTGATGAAGATTCAGCTCATGCGGTAGAAATAGAGCGCTCGTTTCCGGATAAATTTGAGGAATGCCTTGGCTCAGATCAAAATAACGCCATTCCTGTGCCGCTCTTGCTCTTAATTCCTTCGCTTCCTCCTGGGCTTCGCCTAGCATCAATTTGAAAAAAATAGCATATTTCTTTAAGACCCTTAGCGCTAGATCTACCATTGTCTGTGGCAGAACAAGATAATAAGTCTCCTCGTGATAGAGAATACGAAACAAAAAAAGAACACGGCCCTGTGGATTGCAGTGAGCCCCTAAACGGCTTTCAGTTTCTGTGACCTCTTCTAGATTGCAAGTGAGCTGACCTTGCAGAAATTTTTTGGCCTGAAGCCCGCTAATTTTAACTAAGCCAAAAGAGCCAGAGGAGGGAAGTTCTTGCTTTTGATCGTGCATAATATTAGCAGTTGCTTTTAAAAGGCTTAAAGATAACATAGACCATCTAGATAAGCCATGATGAAGAGGAGCGAGAATGACAAACTTTCCTAAAAAAGCCTTACTTTTAATTGATTTACAAAATGATTTTTGTGAAGGAGGCGCTTTAGCTGTTCCAGGAGCTTTCGCTGTTATACCCATTGCCAATCGTCTACAAAATTATTTTGAGCTCGTTGTTGCTTCTAAGGACTGGCATCCCAAAAATCACCTCAGTTTTGCTTCGATGCACCCAGGCCACCAGGTTGGCGATTTGATAGTAAGCGGAGAACTTCAACAACAGCTCTGGCCAGATCATTGCATTCAAGGGAGCTATGGAGCGGAATTTCATCCCCAGCTCGAGACAAAAAAAATTCAAAAGCAAATCTATAAGGGTATGGATCAGGCAATTGATAGTTATAGTGCTTTTTTTGATAACGCTAAAAAGCGTTCAACTGGTTTAGCGACTTACTTACATGAGCAGGGTATCGAAGCAGTTTATCTAATGGGCTTGGCAACTGATTATTGTGTAAAGTATTCCTGTCTCGATGCACTGTCGGAAGGTTTTCAGGTTTATCTCATTGAAGATGGTTGTCGCGGGGTGGACCTGAAACCAGGTGAGGTCGCCCGAACGCTTGAGGAACTGCAGGCGGCGGGAGTGCAGCTTATCAATAGCAATTATTTTACTGCATACAACAAATAATTCACCGACACATCCTCAGTCAAAGAAAATTCTCGGGTGGAAACCGCATAATGGATACCCTTCAAATCTTTGACAGAGAGACCAGCTTGCTTAGCTTGCTCAGCCAATTCAGAGGGTTTAATAAATTTAGCATAATCATGGGTATTCTGCGGCAGCAGTTTTAAAATATATTCAGCGCCAATAATAGCAAAAAGATAGGCCTTGAGGGTCCGATTCAAGGTAGAAAAGAAAACTTTTCCACCGGGCTTTAATAATTGAGCACAGGCTTGAATAATACTACCTGGGTCGGGTACATGCTCGAGAAGTTCCATGCAAGTGATGAGATCAAAGCAAGCGGGATCTTGCGCTGCCCTTTCTTCTGCGCTGATGAGTTGATAATGAAGTTTTAAATCAGGGCTTTGTTCTAAGGTTTCCAGACGATGCAATTTGGCTGCTTTTAAAGCTTCTGCGTTTAAATCAATCCCCGTGACCTCGGCGCCTTGTAGGGCAAGACTTTCTGCTAAAAGGCCTCCGCCGCAACCGATATCCAAGATTTTTTTGTGAGCGAGTGCCGTATGAGTTTGAATATAGCCGAGACGCAAAGGGTTAATGGCATGCAGCGTTTTGAGTGGGCCTGCCGGATCCCACCAATCGCGAGCGAGCCTAGAAAATTTTGCAAGTTCATCTTGATCGACATTCTGAGTCATGTAAGGATCTTCTAATAAATAGCCTTGCTAGTGTATATCCCGTGACAATTATCTGCAATCGCTGCAAAATAGACTTTTCTGTGAAAAAGGATCAGCCCATGAAAGATACTTCTCTACAAGATCGGGAGACCGAGCTAGCCGTGAAAACGGTCTATTTGCGGGATTATCAGGTTCCTGATTTTTTATTTGATCAGGTAGAACTTCGCTTTGAACTGGGTGAAAAAGAAACGCTCGTTCACTCAGAGCTTGCTGTGCGACGCAATCCTGCTTCAAAAATGAGGACGGAAGCGCTTGTCTTAAATGGTGAAGAGCTGCAATTAGTTTCTATTTTGCTTGATAAAAAACCACTTGCAAATACTGCTTATCAAGTCACAGAAGAGAGTCTCACTATTTTTCACGTCCCTTCGCAGTTTAACTTAGAAATTCAGGTGCGTATTAAGCCTCAAGACAATCAAGCCTTAAGTGGGCTGTACCGTTCCGGTCCCTATTTTTCTACGCAATGCGAGGCGCAAGGCTTTCGTCGAATTACTTACTTTTTAGACCGTCCCGATGTCCTCTCTCGTTTTCGTAGCACAATTGTTGCCGATCAGGCGAAATATCCGATCTTGCTGTCTAATGGCAATCCCATTGAGGCTGGAAATTTAGCCGATGGTCGTCATTTCGTAAAATGGGAAGATCCCTTTAAAAAACCTAGTTATCTCTTTGCTTTGGTGGCCGGTGATTTTGATCTTCTCGAAGGGCAGTTTACCACCTGTAGAGGGCGTACGGTGACGATACGTATCTATGTAGAAAAAGGCTTTGGCAAACAAAGTCATCACGCGCTGCAAGCTGTTAAAAAGGCGATGAAGTGGGACGAAGAAAATTATGGCCGCGAATATGATCTGGATATTTACATGCTGGTCGGCATGTCTGATTTTAATATGGGCGCAATGGAGAATAAGGGCTTAAACATTTTTAATACGAAGGCACTCTTAGCTTCTCCTGAAACAGCGACAGATGATGATTATATTTATATCGAATCGGTGATTGCCCATGAATATTTTCATAACTGGACAGGGAATCGTATCACCTGTCGTGATTGGTTTCAGCTGAGCATTAAAGAAGGCTTGACTATTTTTCGCGATCAATCTTTTACTGAAGATACGACTGCTAAAACAGTTGCGCGTATTCAAGATGTTACTGCCTTACGCACCCAACAATTTTCTGAAGATGCCGGTCCTTTGGCGCATCCAGTGCGCCCCGAATCCTATGAGCGCATTGATAACTTCTATACTTCAACCGTTTATAATAAAGGTGCTGAAGTAGCCCGCATGCTACGTACCATTTTAGGCCCTGACTTATTCCGTCAGGCCATGGATTTATATTTCAAGCGCTACGATGGTCAGGCTGTAACTATCGAAGAATTTGTTCAAGTCATGGAGGAAGTTTCTGGTTTGGATTTAGTCCAATTTCGTCTCTGGTATAGTCAGGCCGGTACACCGGTTGTCGATATTTCAGATGAATATGATGCAGAACAACAAACCTATAAGCTTCATATCAAGCAAAGCTGTCCGAAGACCCCTGAGCAGTCTCATAAAAAACCCTTTTTTATTCCGCTTAAAATGGGTTTATTAGACAAAACCGGGAAGGCTCTCCCGCTTTATTTAAATAATTCAGAGCCAGTTCAAGAAACTGTATTACATCTTCAACAGCCGACAGAGCTAAGAGAATTTAAAAATCTTTCTTCTCCACCCATTCCTTCTTTACTGCGTGGTTTTTCTGCTCCCGTCAAAATGAATTTTCATTACAGTGATGAGGCCCTTGCTGTTTTATTTAAGTCAGATGCAGACCTCTTTAATCGTTTTGAGGCCGGGCAGCAGTTTGCAGTACGAAACCTGCTGCAATTGATAGCAGCTTATCAGCAGCAAAAACCTTTGCAGGCGAATAAGCAATTTATTGCCTTATGGGAAGAAACTTTAAACAACTTACCAGCAGATAAATTTCTTTTAGCTCACCTGCTCTGTCTCCCTTCTGAACGCTACCTTGCCGAACTTTTGCCTGTAATCGATGTCGATGCGATTCACGTTGCGCGCGAATTTTTGGCTTTGCAATTGGCAGAGCAGTTAAAAGCGCACTGGCTTTCTCTCTATCAAGAACTGCATGAGCCAGACCTGCCCTATCTTTATGAGGTAGAAGCAGTGGGGAAACGTCAACTTAAAAATAGATGTTTAGCTTATTTAATGCTCCTGCCCCAAGCAGAACTCCATGAAAAACTTGGCATGCAGCAATTTAAAAACGCACTGGGTAAAAACATGACTGATACCATAGCTGCTTTACGCTGTTTGAGTAATCTAGAGAGCCCCTTGGGTGAGCAAGCCTTGCAACAATTTTATCAGACTTGGCAGCAGCAACCTTTAATTGTTGATAAATGGCTCGCTTTGCAGGCCGCATCGAAGCGAGAAGGAACCCTAGAAATTGTAGAAAAGCTCACTCAGCATCCTGCCTTTGATTTTAAAAATCCCAATAAGGTTTATTCGCTGATCGGAACCTTTGGCCAGCAAAATATGATTCGTTTTCATGCGCAAAGCGGCGAGGGCTATGCCTTTTTAAGCAAGGCAGTCTTGAAATTAGATCAATTTAATCCTATTGTTGCTGCTCGTATGGTTAAACCGCTGGTTCAATGGCGGCGCTATGATGCCAAACGGCAAAAATTAATGCAGGCACAGTTGGAAAGCATTTTAAAACAAAAGAAACTGTCCAAAGATGTTCTAGAATTAGTAACGAAAAGTTTGCAAGAGGAATAAGAAATGACGATTGCCACTGAAACCCGTTTAGAATCTGACAGCATGGGCGTAATAGAAGTACCGGCTTCTGCTTATTGGGGAGCACAGACACAACGCTCAATTATTCATTTTGCTATTGGTCAAGATAAGATGCCGCAAGAGCTCATCCGTGCTTTTGCCATTTTGAAAAAGGCCGCAGCTATTGTCAATAATCGTTTAGGTTTTTTGACGACCGATAAAATGAAATTGATTTCAAAGGCAGCCGATGAAATTATTGATGGCAAACTGGCCGATCAATTTCCTTTGAAAGTGTGGCAAACCGGAAGTGGTACGCAAACGAATATGAATGTCAACGAGGTGATTGCTAATCGTGCCAGTGAATTAGCCGGCGGTGCCTTGGGAGTAAAAAGCATTATTCATCCCAATGATCACGTGAATTGTTCACAATCTTCCAATGATACCTTCCCAACAGCAATGCATCTTGCAGCCGTAGACGGAATAGTGCGGCGTTTAATTCCAGCCCTGCAAGAGCTACGCAAGGCCTTAGATGAAAAGGCCAAGAAATTTGCCAAGATAGTGAAAACCGGACGCACGCATTTACAAGATGCTGTTCCCCTTACCTTGGGGCAAGAGTTTTCAGGCTATGTGGCCCAATTAGATCTTGTTCTACAATATTTACAACTCAATCTACCGGCCTTATATCCTCTTGCCATCGGTGGTACAGCTGTTGGAACGGGTTTGAATGCGCATCCGCAATTTGGAAAAAAGGTTGCTGCTGAACTTGCTAAATTAACCGGCCTGCCCTTTGTGACAGCGCCAAATAAATTTGCTGCTCTAGCCTCCCACGAACCCCTGGTGCAGGTGAGTGGCAGCTTAAAAACCCTAGCCTGTGCCTTAATGAAAATTGCAAATGATTTACGATGGCTTGGTTCTGGCCCCCGCTGTGGTTTGGGAGAATTAATTCTGCCTGCCAATGAGCCTGGTTCTTCTATCATGCCTGGAAAAGTCAATCCAACGCAATGCGAAGCGCTGACCATGGTCTGTGTGCAAGTGATGGGAAATGATGCCGTCATTGCTTTTGCTGATTCCCAAGGTAATTTTGAATTAAATGTTTTTAAACCCGTGATCATTTTTAATTTCCTCAATTCTGTTACCTTACTAAGCGATTCCATGCAGCTCTTTACAAAATATCTAGTAAAGGGCTTAGAGGCGGATGAAAAACAAATTCATGAATCAGTCGAAAAATCCCTCATGCTTGTTACCTGTCTTGCGCCTAATCTTGGCTATGATAAAGCCGCTGAAATTGCTCACAAGGCCTGGCACGATGGCACGACCTTATTAGCAGCCTGTTTGGCTTTAGGCTACCTTTCGGAGAAAGAATTCCGAGAATCAGTGCGACCAGAAAAGATGGTTGGTTTATAAATGGGGCCAAATCTTGTCTTCAGCCTTCACCTTTCTATTTTCGCTAAATTATTTAATTCATTATTCATATAAACCCGTTCGCCCTGAGCTTTATAAACCCGTTCACCCTGAGCTTTATAAACCCGTTCACCCTGAGCTTGTCGAAGGGTGAGCTTGTCGAAGGGTGAGCTTGTCGAAGGGTGAG
>CAYXNR010000060.1:0-8994 GCA_964466595.1 uncultured Coxiellaceae bacterium
GCTGCTTTTCCGATCGTCACAAGTCTATTCATTTTGCAGAGAATTACATAGATTTTGTGTAGATTTCAAGTTACTGTTAACTTACCCCGCTTTCGCGGGGAAGGCATACGCAAGCAAGCCTGATCACTGGCACTGCTTATGAATTAATAAGTGCCGCCGGGCCGCCCATAATATCTATATAGAAGGGACTGCGCGGGGGATTAGCAAGCATAAAGCCCTCTTCGCCATAGAGATTATTAATAGTTTTAATGCCGCTAGAAATATCAAATACGGCCGTAGCAATAACTGGCCCCGTGCAATTGTTTGTCATATAGACTTCAGCGGTACAGGCGTGTAAATTCGCAAGACAGGCGCCCCAAATAATACCCTGAGGAATGATATTTTTACTGTGTGGCTGAGTAATGCCATAGACTGGAATAGTATTTGAGCATTGCGCATGACCGCTTTGATTGTTAATTTTGCAGGTTGAAGGAAAAAAAGTTTGATTATCGATGGTAAGATTGGCTTGAGCCGTGAAGGGAAGGGCGAGGGCGCAGAAGGTGAGCGTTGTCCCGAGAAGCTTTATTTTTTTAAGCATGATGGTTCTCCTTTATATAAAATAAAATAGTGATTAAAAATAAATGAGAAAATAGTATCCTCTAAATTCAATAAAAGAAAGATATTCTATAGGAGTTTGAAATGAAAGTGAGAGCCTTGCTCTGGTTGATTTCCAGTATAGTCTTTATCCCACAGCTTGCTTTTGCTGCTAGCAAAGCAGATGCAATCACTTTTACAGTAGGCGGCGGTTATCTCTTTTTTTCCCAAAAAAGAGATTTGCATAACACGGCTGTACCAGCCATGGCTGCTCTTGCTTATAATTTTACGGAGCAGTGGGCACTGGCCTTGGCTGCTAATTTAATTAATGCAGATTCAGGAGATCCCGACAAGCATCACGTGCATGGTTTTGCCTATATCGGAGATGTACTTTATCGCCTTCATCCGCTTTGTTCTCTCGAGCCCTATGTGATGGGTGGTTTAAATGTAATGAGCTTAAAACCGATTAGTAGCGAACCCGTGAATCAAGGTGGAATGAATGTGGGCCTAGGAGCACAATTCTGGAAAAGCAATCATATTGCCTTAAGTGTTGAAGCGCGCGATCTGTATACTTTCTCAGGCGGTAAAAATGATATTCTGCTTAATGGCGGAGTTAATTTTATCTGGGAATAGGCTCTCATCTTGAGCGCTTGCTGTGAATAACAAATTGCTCTGCACGCCAAATCAGCTGATGCTTAATATTAATATTAGCGCTCATCCAAGGGCACAAAATCCCGCTCTGTCTCCCCGACATAAAGCTGTCGAGGTCTGCCGAGCCGATAAGGATTGCTAATCATCTCATTCCATTGTGCAATCCAGCCGACAGTTCTTGCTAGGGCAAAAATAACCGTAAACATATTGGTAGGAATACCAATAGCGCTCAAAGTAATTCCTGAATAGAAATCAACATTGGGATAAAGCTTCTTTTCTACAAAATAAGGATCTTCCAAGGCGATTTTTTCAAGTTCAATGGCTAATTTGAAAATAGGATGGTTCTTTTTTCCCACTTCTTCTAAGACTTCATGACAGGTTTCGCGCATGACCTTAGCGCGGGGGTCGTAGTTTTTATAAATTCGATGTCCAAAACCCATCAGACGAAAGTTATCCTGCGGATCTTTGGCACGCGATATGTACTGTCCAATACGAGAGACATCACCGATTTCGTGTAGCATATTGAGTGCGGCCTCATTGGCTCCGCCGTGGGCAGGGCCCCACAGAGCGCCAATACCGGCAGAGACACAGGCATAGGGATTAGCGCCTGTTGAACCCGCCAGTCGGACGGTTGAAGTAGAGGCGTTTTGTTCATGGTCGGCATGTAAAATAAAGATGCGATCTAAGGCGCGAGAGAGAATAGGATTAGGCTGCATTTCTTCACAGGGTATGCCAAACATCATATGTAAGAAATTTTCAGCATAGGAGAGGCGATTCAAGGGCGGCATGAAGGGCTGACCAATGGAGTATTTATAACACATGGCAGCAATAGTGGGCATCTTGGCAATTAAGCGTAAAGCAGAAGTATTGCGATGCTCAGGATTTTTAATGTCGAGCGTATCATGATAAAAGGCTGACAAGGCAGCTACCACGCCTACCATAATAGCCATCGGGTGGGCATCCCGCCGAAAGCCATTAAAAAAGTAGCGTATTTGCTCATGCACCATGGAGTGATGCTTGAGTTCATTGCTAAAGATCTCATATTGGTTCTTGCTTGGTAATTCCCCATTTAATAGTAAATAGCAGACTTCCATAAAATTTGAGCGTGCGGCTAATTGATCGATTGGATAGCCGCGGTACAGCAAAATACCCTCGTCTCCATCAATATAGGTAATTGAAGACTTACAGGAGGAGGTCGAAAAAAAACCAGGATCATAGGTATAGTAGCCATATTTAGCTAGTGAACTGACATCAATTGCCTGAGGCCCCAAGGTGCCAGTTAAAATATCAAGTTCAATTGTTTCGCCATCGAGGCGGAGTGAGGCCTTCTTATTAGTCATATTTTAATCTCCAATCATATAGTTATTATATACAGGCCGACAAACTTGTCATGTCATTTATCAATGTTATCCTCTGTTTGCTTTGCTGGAATGAGCAGAATATAATTCAGCTGTTTAGTTTAATTTAAAAGGGTGGCCTGGCAAAAAATGAATAATAAACGACCAAAAAACTTAAATTTACTCACTATTCGTTTTCCTATCCCTGCGATCGTTTCTATTTTGCATCGAATTTCTGGGGTATTCTTGTTTTTGCTCTTTCCTCCTTTACTCGGTCTTTTCGGCTTATCGCTTTCATCGGAACACAATTTTAACAAGGTGCATCATTTTTTAAGCACGCCACTGCTTAAATTTCTGCTTTGGTTGTTTCTTGTCCCACTTTGCTATCATTGGGTGGCAGGCCTCAGGCATCTTTTAATGGATGTTCATGTGGGTGAAGAATTAAAAAGTGGGCGAAGAGGGGCACAACTGACTCTAGTCCTTTCAATCCTGATGGCTGTAGGTCTAGGAGTCTGGCTATGGTGAAATCAGTTTTAGGTGTCAATCATCAAGGACTACGTGATTGGCTTATCCAAAGAATAACGGCTTTTATTTTAGCCTTGGCTACAGTAGGGCTCGTTTATTATTTTTGGCGGCATCCGAATTGTAGTTATCTTGAGTGGCGCATGTTATTTGCTCCCATGAGCATGAAAGTCCTCACCTTGCTTGTAGTTTTAGCTTTAGCTTTTCATGCCTGGGTGGGGATGTGGACTGTGGTGACTGACTATCTTCACCCAGCTTTCTTACGTTTTATCATTCATGTCTTGGTTCTTTTAACCTTAGTAAGCTGTTTTTTGTGGACGCTACTGATTATTTGGGGTTTTTAATTAATGAAATTTGCAAGTTATTTATTTGATGCTGTTATTGTTGGCGGAGGCGGTGCTGGTTTACGAGCTGCTCTTGAACTTTCTCAGCAGGGTTTAGAAATTGCTGTGATTTCTAAAGTTTATCCAATCCGTTCTCATACGGTTTCGGCACAAGGCGGTATCAATGCCGCCATTGGGAATATCGAAAGCGATGATGATTGGCGTTGGCACATGTACGATACCGTTGTCGGCTCAGATTTTTTAGGCGATCAAGATGCCATTGAGTATATGTGTAAGCAAGCGCCAGAAATTATCTATGAATTAGAGCATATGGGCATGCCTTTCTCGCGTTTAGATAATGGCCGTATTTATCAACGTGCCTTTGGCGGAGCGACGCGAGATTTTGGTGGTGAACAAGCGCATCGCACCTGCGCTGTGGCTGATCGAACAGGGCATGCTATGTTGCATACCTTGTTTCAACAAAATATCCAGGCAAAAACCCGTTTTTTTAATGAGTGGTTTGCGATTGATTTAGTGAAAGCCGGCTCTAGCATTGCGGGCACGATGGCAATTAATATTGAAACCGGTGAGTACGCTTTTTTTAAGGCAAGAGCCACTATTTTAGCAACCGGTGGCGCAGGTCGCATTTATGCTTCGACAACCAATGCGCATATTAATACCGGTGATGGTTTGGGTATGGTGCTTCGAGCCGGTCTGCCTTTGCAGGATATGGAGTTTTGGCAATTTCATCCAACCGGTATTTATGGTGCGGGTATCTTAATTAGCGAAAGTGTTCGGGGTGAGGGCGGTTATTTACTGAATAAAAATGGCGAGCGTTATATGGAGCGCTATGCGCCTCATCTGAAGGATTTATCCTGTCGCGATATTGTTTCCCGCTGCTCAGCCATTGAAATTCGTGAAGGTCGCGGCTGTGGTCCAAAAGGAGATTATACCCTTCTGAAGGTAGATCATTTGGGTGAGGAGCGCATTAAAAAATTCCTTCCTGGTATTCGTGAATTAGCGATTACTTTTGCAGGTACCGATCCAATCAAGGAACCGATTCCTGTGGTGCCCACCTGCCATTATTTAATGGGCGGCATTCCAACTAATATCCATGGCCAAGTCTTAACTACCACGCTACATGGCCAGGATCAACTTGTCGAAGGTTTATATGCTGCGGGCGAATGTGCTTGTGTCTCGGTTCATGGTGCGAATCGTTTAGGCGCTAATTCACTACTCGATTTAGTGGTATTTGGAAGGGCAGCCGGCTTACAGGTGAAACAAGCCATTAAAGAGGGGCTTCATTTTAGTGAGCCACGAGCAGAAGATTTTGAGGCGGCTTGGCTTCGCATACAGCGTTGGAATAATAATAAGAATGGCGAGAGTATCGATGAGATTCGAACTGCCCTGCAAAAAGTGATGCAAGATGATTTCGGGGTGTTCCGCACCGAAGAAAACATGAAAAATGGTTTTATCAAACTAGAAGAATTAGAAGAGCGTTTAAAATATGCTTCTATTAAAGATCAATCGCAGCAGTTTAATACCACGCGCATAGAAGCTTTTGAATTAGATAATCTCATGGCTTCAGCGCTTGCTACGGCTTATTTAGCTGAAATACGTCAGGAAAGTCGCGGCGCACATGCGCGCTACGATTATCCAGAGCGCGATGATCAAAAATGGCTGAAACATTCGCTATATTTTGGGGATGGACGAATTAGTTTCCGAGCGATCAATAGGCAGCCCCTTGAGATGGAAACCATTCCCTTGAAGGATCGAGAACCAGATCAAGAAAAGGATTGAATTTCAAAATTGTAGAGGAAAAATTATGCGCTTTTCAATTTATCGCTATAACCCAGAAGAAAATAAAGCTCCCTACATGCAAGACTATGAGCTTGATCTAGAAGAGCATCATTGCCATATGGTGCTTGATGCGCTCACTGTCCTCAAAAATAAGTTTGATGAAACTCTCACCTTTCGTCGATCTTGTCGCGAAGGGGTTTGCGGCTCAGATGGCATGAATATTAACGGCAAAAATGGTTTGGCTTGTACTACGCATTTATCAGACTTTAAAGACTTAATTGTGCTTCGCCCCTTGACAGGTTTCCCCATCATCCGTGATTTGGTGGTGGATATGACACAGTTTTATGAGCACTATGAAAAAGTTAAACCCTTTCTTCAAAATACTAATCCAACTCCTTCAAAGGAATACTTACAATCACCAAAAGACCGTGCTAAGCTGGATGGTTTGTATGAGTGTATTTTATGTGCCTGTTGTTCCTCCTCTTGTCCGTCTTATTGGTGGAATCCCGATAAATATCTCGGTCCGGCTGCTTTGTTATGGGCTTATCGTTTTTTGATGGATAGCCGAGATACCGAACAACAAGCTCGTTTAGCTGATTTGGTTGATCCTTTCAGTGTGCTTCGTTGTCGCGGGATTATGAATTGTGTGGATGTCTGTCCGAAGGGCTTAAATCCGCTCAAGGCGATTAGCCACATTAAAGGGATGATGGTAGAAGAAGCTGTATAGAATAGTTTAGCACCGTCCTTGCGAGAGGGGCTGTCATTGCAAGGGAGCTGTCATTGCGAGGAGCGTTTTGTGCGACGTGGCAATCCAACCAGACAGCATTTAAATCCCTTTTGTTTGAGAAGAGAAACTTGAGATATAAAAATGATAAGCAAACAAAAATCGATGCAACAATTAAGACAAGATTCTTATCTTGCCTCAGGTAATGAAGATTATATTGAACAGCTTTATGAAAACTATTTAAAAAATTCAGAGGAACTCGCACCAGAATGGCGCTCCTATTTTGACAAATTAGCAAAGCAGGCTCCTCGCCAAGAAGTTTCTCATGAAGCAATTAAAAAATATTTTGAAAAGCTCGCGCGTCAGCCGAAAAGCTATGCGGGTACAGTAAAATCTAAAATTGAAGATCGTCGTCAAGAGAAGGTCGTCGATTTTACTTATGCTTATCGGCGCCTAGGACATCTTCGCGCCAACATCGATCCCCTGGGTTTATATCAGGGTATTGACGATCCCGCACTCGATCTTAGCTATTATCAGTTTTCAGAAGCTGATATGAAACAGGTCTTTGATGTGGATACCTTGCTTGGTTTTTCCAAGTCGAAAGCCACCTTAGAAGAAATTTATCAGGATCTGCGACAAGTTTATTGTGGCTCAATTGGCTTCGAATACATGCATATTAATCGTGCTGAAGAAGTGGCATGGCTACAAAAGCGAATTGAGAAAGATTGGAAAAACTTCAGTTTAACACCAGAGCAAAAATTACATATTTTAGATCGTTTAGTTGTTGCCGATGGTTTAGAAAAATATCTTGGCAGTAAATATGTGGGACAAAAACGTTTTTCCTTAGAAGGCGGTGATAGTTTCATTCCTCTTTTAGATGTCATTGTCGATCAAGCCGCTGCTTATGGCGTAAAGGAAATAGTCTTTGGGATGGCTCATCGTGGTCGCTTAAATGTCTTAGTCAATATTATTGGAAAAGCGCCTACCGAGGTTTTTGCTACTTTTGAAGGCAAAATATCAAGTGATCTTTATTCCGGTGATGTTAAATATCATTTAGGCTATTCATCTGATGTGAAGACCAAGCACGGTCCTATTCATTTATCCTTAACTTTTAATCCTTCTCATCTAGAAATTGTTTGTCCGGTTGTGCAGGGTTCTGTCCGTGTAAGACAGCGACGCCGTAAGGATACGCTGCATGAGCGGGTTATTCCGATTCAAGTCCATGGTGATGCAGCCTTTTCTGGACAAGGTGTGGTCATGGAAACCTTTAATATGTCACAAACCCGCTGGTTTACGGTCGGCGGTTCGATTCATATAGTGATTAAAAATCAAATTGGCTTTACTATTAGCAGCACTCAAGATTCTCGTTCCACTCTATATTGTTCAGACGTTGGTAAAATGGTGGGAGCACCTATTTTGCATGTCAATGGCGATGATCCAGAAGCCGTTTATTTCGCAGCCCAATTAGCTATTGATTATCGGCATCAATTTAAAAGAGACGTTATTATTGATTTGGTTTGCTATCGGCGTCATGGTCATAATGAAGCAGATGAACCCTCAGCCACGCAACCGATGATGTACAAGGTTATCAAAGAGCTACCACCAACTTGTTCGATCTACGCTAAAAAACTGCTTGCTGAAGGTTTGATTGATGAGGGTAGCGAAGAAAAAATAGCGAGGGCCTATCGCGACGCGCTTGATCAGGGTAAGCCTGTAGTTGAAACACTGAATGACAAAACAGCCTATGAATATGCTATTAAATGGCAGCCTTATTTAGCGACCTCTTGGAAAGAGAAGGTAAAAACTGCTCTTCCCTTAGCAACCTTGAAAAGCTTGGCTAAAAAATTGGAACAGCTGCCAGAAAATTTTGTGGTCCAGCCGCAGGTCAAGAAAATGCTGGAAGCTCGAATAAAAATGACCGAAGAACAGCAGCCCTTAAATTGGGGTTATGCAGAAATCTTAGCTTATGCCACGCTCTTAAATGAAGGCTATCCTATTCGTTTGTGTGGACAGGATTCTTGTCGTGGTACTTTTGCTCATCGTCATGCTGTTTTGCACGATCAAAATTCAGATGCTATTTATATTCCCCTGAGTCATATTTCGTCGAACCAGGCGCAAATTAACTTAGTGGATTCTTTGCTTTCTGAAGAAGCTGTTCTCGCCTTCGAATATGGCTATGCAGCTGCAGATCCTACTTATTTAGATATTTGGGAAGCGCAATTTGGTGATTTTGCAAATGGCGCTCAGGTTGTTATCGATCAATTTATTAGTTCTGGCGAACAAAAATGGGGAAGGCATTGCGGTCTCGTACTTTATCTGCCTCATGGTTATGAAGGTATAGGCCCCGAACATTCTTCTGCTCGAGTGGAACGTTATTTACAACTCTGCGCTCAAGATAATATGCAGGTTTGTCAGCCCACAACGCCGGCTCAAATCTTTCATTTAATACGGCGCCAAATGATTCGCCCCTATCGTAAACCCCTAATTGTGTTTACCCCCAAAAGTTTATTGCGTCATCCTGTAGCGGTTTCGGCTTTGGCTGATTTAACAACAGGAGAATTCCAACTGCTTATTCCTGAGCTTGAAGAAATTCATGCAGAGGAAGTTGAGCGAATTGTTCTCTGTACGGGTAAAATTTATTATGAATTGCTTGAAAAACGCCGCGAACTTCATTTAAATAAGGTAAGTCTGATTCGTATTGAACAATTGTATCCCTTTCCGCATGAGCGCCTCGCTGAGGTTTTAGCACCTTATGCCAAGGCCAAGAAACTCATTTGGTGTCAGGAAGAACCAGAAAATCAGGGGGCTTGGTCTGCTTTACGCTATCAGTTGGCAGGCTTTTTAGCAAAAGGTCAAAATTTAGAATATGCAGGCCGTCCGGCAGCCGCTTCGCCGGCAGCAGGCTATCACATGATCCATGAAAAAGAGCAGAAGGAATTAATTGATAAGGCTTTAATAAAATAAAATCGTACCCGTCGTGGGGGGGGGGGGGGCGGGGGGGGGAGGGGGGGGAGGGGGGAAAAACACAGGGCGGGCGGCGGGCGGCCGGGCGGCCGGCGAGGGA
>CAYXNR010000060.1:9004-11439 GCA_964466595.1 uncultured Coxiellaceae bacterium
CCCGCCGCCCCCGCCTCCCGGGGGCCACCCACACCCCCCCCCCCCCCCCCCCGCGGGTGGCGCCCCCCCGACGGCCTGGCACGACAGCGACAAGGATTGAATAGAGGAAAAGAATGATGACAACTGAGATAAAAGTTCCAATGCTTCCTGAATCTGTTTCTGATGCAACGGTTTCTACTTGGTACAAAAAAGTAGGAGATCAGGTTTCGCGCAATGAGAATCTTGTCGATCTTGAAACAGATAAGGTTATGCTTGAGGTTCCCTCTCCTGTAGATGGTGTTTTAAAAGAAATTCTTAAAAAGACCGGTGCTACAGTTAAACCAAGTGAGGTCCTGGCAGTGATTGACGAAGGCGCTGCAGCCAAGGCAGAAACAAGCCAAGCTAAGGGAAGCAAGACAAAGGCAGAAACCAGTCAAGCGAAGGAAACAAAAGCAGAAGCAACAAAAGCAGAAGCAATAAAAGCAGAAGCAACAAAAGCCTCAAAATCAGCCGCCACAACTCCTCAAACTGCAGCTACTGCCGGACCCTCTAGTAGACGAGCTGCTGCAGAACATGAGGTAGATCTGAGGGAGGTGCAAGGTACAGGAAAACAGGGCCGCATTACTAAAGAAAATGTCTTGTCAGCTGTAAAAAATCAAGAAGAAGGCGAAACAGAAAAAGAGCCACAGACAGGAACCCAGACAGAGCCAGAATCAGATGATTTCGCAAATCTGACAGAAGGCAGACCAGAAAAACGGGTACCGATGACACGCATACGGGCTCGCATTGCAGAGCGCCTGCTTGAGGTTTCCCAGAACACGGCAATGCTGACCACCTTTAACGAAATTAATTTGCAGCATGTAATTGAATTGCGAAATCATTATAAAGAAGTATTTGAGAAAAAATACAAGGTTAAATTGGGTTTCATGTCTTTCTTTGTCCGCGCTGCTGCTGAAGCTTTAAAGCGTTTTCCAGTGGTGAATGCCTCCATCGATGGTAAAGATATCGTCTATCATGGCTATTATGATATTGGCGTAGCTGTTTCGACAGATCGTGGCTTGGTCGTGCCCATTTTGCGTGATGTCGATAAAATGAGTATGGCTGAAATTGAAATTCAAATAGCTGAGTATGCAACGAAGGCGCGTGCCGGTAAATTAAGCATGGAAGAAATGCAGGGTGGCACCTTTACCATTACCAATGGCGGTGTTTTCGGCTCTTTAATGGCAACACCCATTGTGAATGCACCACAATGCGCTATTTTTGGTATGCATAAAATCCAAGAACGGCCTATTGCTGAAAATGGACAAGTAGTCATTCGTCCCATGATGTATGTAGCGCTTTCTTACGATCATCGTCTCATTGATGGCCGTGAATCCGTTACTTTCTTAGTGACGATCAAAGAATTATTAGAAGATCCATCACGCTTATTACTCGAGGTGTAATTTTTATGAATCTCCATGAATACCAAGCGAAGCACTTGCTTGCAACATACCAACTACCCGTGCCCAAAAACGAAGTGGTAAGAAGTGTCGACGAAGCTTCAAGCCTTGTTGCTGCTATGGCACTTAAAAAATGGGTTGTTAAAGCACAGATACATGCTGGTGGGCGAGGGAAGGCCGGCGGCGTAAAAATAGTAGACACGAAAGAAGAGCTGATCCAAGCAGTAAAAGATTTACTGGGAAAGCACTTAGTGACTTACCAAACCACAGCGGAAGGACAGCCAGTTCATCAAATTTTGATTGAAGAACCCAGTGAAATTGCTAAAGAATTATATCTGGGTGCAGTGATTGACCGTTCCCGGCAACGGATAGTTTTTATGGCTTCCACCGAAGGCGGCGTTGAAATTGAAAAAGTTGCGGAAAAAACGCCTGAAAAAATTTTAAGGACAGTAATGGATCCCTTTATTGGAATGCAAGCCTATCAAGGTCGTCAACTGGCCTTTCAATTGGGTTTAAAGGGAGAGCAAATCAAAGAGTTTACGCAATTGCTAATGAAATTAAGCAAGTTATTTATTGAGAACGACCTCAGCTTGCTGGAAATTAATCCACTGATTATTAACAAACAAGGTCACTTGCTTTGCCTGGATGCAAAAATCAATATTGATGATAATGCCCTTTATCGACAACCACAATTACGTAGTTTACGCGACCCTTCCCAGGAAGATGAGCGTGAAAATCGAGCACGGGATTGGGAACTGAATTACATTGCCTTAGATGGTGATATTGGATGCATGGTGAATGGTGCCGGTTTGGCTATGGCTACCATGGACATGATTAAGCTTCAGGGCGGTAATCCGGCTAACTTTTTAGATGTAGGAGGTGGGGCAACAAAGGAGCGGGTGGCAGAAGCTTTTAAAATTATTTTATCAGATAAAAACGTCAAGGCTATTTTAGTCAATATTTTTGGTGGTATTGTACGCTGTGATTTGATTGCAGATGGAATTATTGGTGCTGTTG
>CAYXNR010000061.1:0-11329 GCA_964466595.1 uncultured Coxiellaceae bacterium
CCCCCCCCCCCTACTCTCCGGCCAACTAACCCCAAATCATCCTTCGCTGCGCTCAGGATGACAGCTGCTGCACTCAGGATGACAGCTGTTTTGCTCAGGATGACAGTTGCTTTGCTCGGGATGACAGTTGCTTTGCTCAGGATGCTAGCTGCAACGCTAAGAGCAATTTGCTTTGAAATGACTTGCTTGATTGAAAACATATGCATACCCTTTAAATCCAGAAACAAAACTCACGCGACAACTCCACCAATGATGGTGTTGCCAGTGTGCCTTGTGATGCTGATTTAAAAAGTTTTGCATAGTTTTTTAAGATAAAATTTTATAGTTCAAAAATATGATTAACATGTTCTTTAGAAGCTGTCAAATACAAATTAACAGCAGGCTAGCCTAGTCCTTTGAGCCGCTTCGGGAACTACCCGATCCACCTTTGCATAATACTCTTGATGCCAATAAGCTTCTAAACTATTTGTTGGGATGGTTTCAATTTGCTGATCTAAATTAAAATGATAAGACAGACTTTCTGTTACGATCACTTTAAAAACAACTTCTGCAAAACCATTTTGAGCGGGGCAAGATCGCTTACCTGCAGAAAAAGCATAAACTTTTTTGCAAAGCTCATTTCTTTGCTCATCATCTGATAGATCAAAACGAGAGGGATCAAAGCGCTGGGGATTGGACCAGACTAGCGGATCATGATGCATACTTCGCAAGGGGACAAATAAAACAGAATGCGCTGGAATTTGATAAGTTTTTTTATTATTCTGTTTATCATCAATTGACAATCTAGTAGCAAAAGAAGTTTTTCTCGTAATCAGCGGAGCAGGGGACAGAAGGCAGCGTATTTCTGCCGACAATCGTTTTTGTTATATCAAAAAAATCTCGCGCTGCTTGATCAAAATTAGCCTCACCGTAGTCAGCAACTTGCATGATATTTTCTCTTGTGCCGGTAATCACATATATTCGCGTCGCTTGCATGCCCAGCGAACAATCAGCAAGCAGTGGCAGGGTATTAACCCAGGTAATGTTCTCTGCATGCGCGCGCTGATATAATTCAGAAAAAATAAATTCTTCTCTTCTTTTTTTGAGTTGATAGATATCACTAGCAACTGTCGCCAAGGCATTTAAGTGATTTGAAATAAAACTATAGGCGCTATTTGTGAATTGTTTTGCGATGGTAATAAAAAAATAAGAGTTTTCTGAAGAAGAGGTGTGAGAATTGGTATCAGCGGTAGAATTTAATAAAGGCATGCTCATTTTTCCTTTTAGCAATAAGGATTGCTCCTTTCAAGTGCCGCTATTTTGCATAATTTAATAACTATTGCAAGAGAGGATGAAGCTAAAAAATCTGTTTTTGATTACATTGAAGTGTTTTACAATCGGGGCACTGTTTTAAATCAACTGTAATTTTAAATATAAAGTGCTTCTTTTCATTTAAATTAATTAGTCAAATATTGGGCTTAAATTAAGGAAAAGCGGTGACAGAACCGAAAAAACATATTGCTAAAGCACATGACCATTTTTTTCGTATGGTCATGTCGGATAAGAGGGTCGCTCGCGAGTTTTTTGAAGCCCATTTGCCAGAAGATTTGCTTAAAAAAACTGATCTTAATTGTCTTGAATTGCAGTCGGGAACCTATATTGATGATATGCGTCAAGAGTCCATTGCGGACATTCTTTTTAAAACAGTAATAGACGGGCATGAGTCCTATCTTTACTTGGTGGTTGACCACCAAAGTAGCCCTGATGAATTAATGCCATTCCGTGTTTTGAAATATATTTGTAATATCATTGCCCAGTATTTGGATGCTACAAAGAGTAAGCGCATTCCGCTCATTATGCCTCTAGTTGTGTACCATGGGTCACGCAAGTGGGATTTTTCAACGAACCTTAGTGACTTGGTTGATGCGCCCAAAAACCTAGTAGAAAATTATTTTCTAAAGCCATTCTCGCTTATCGATCTCAATAAAATAGATGATGCTGTTTTAAAAAAGAGAACGTGGCTTGGCATGATGGAATTGACTTTAAAGCACATTTTTGCCAGGGATATGCTCCCGTATCTTAATGATATTATTGAATTATTGAAGCGATCAGAAAAAGCGGATGGTAAAAATCTTGTTGAAATTGTGTTAACCTATATACTAGATCGAAGTGAAATGAGCAATAAAGATACATTCGTAGATATGGTTAAAGTAGGGCTTTCGCCCGAGATGGGGGATAAAATTATGACTATTGCAGAGCAATTTAAAGCTGAAGGTAAAGCTGAAGGTAAAGTTGAAGGTATTCACCTCGTTGCTATAAACCTTCTTGAGCAAGGTTCTGATGTTAAGTTTGTCGCAAAAGTGACGAAACTGAGCCTTGATGAAGTAAAGCGTTTAAAAGAGCAGATTAAACACTAAGAAGAATCCACCATATGGCCGGTAACTCTCATTACCGGCCATCACTAAAATGAGTATCTTCCTATAAATTGGTAAAAAGCCTATCTGCCTACGCTACCCTTATGGTCTTTCAAATGAGCATGTCCGTGCGGTTATACAGTACTATGGTATGGTTCCCATGCCCATGGGATGGAATTCTTTTGATTATGAACGGCCTGGTGTAGATAAAATCACCGCTTGGGTCTTAAAAAATGCCTATTCCGGACAGGTATTTTTATTTCATGATGGGTTTGATAAGCGCGAGCAAACTGTTGCTGCTCTTCCGCGGATTATTGAGGGAATACAGAAAAAAGGACTGGGCTTTAGTCAGGTTTGCGCGAATTGATTACTTGTTTTGTTATTTTAAGCGCTATTTGTCATTCTGAGCGCAGCGAAGAATCTTTTCAGAAAAAAGCCTAAGATTCTTCGCTGCGCTCAGAATGACCTATCCGCCTCGTTAATAAGGCTTTATAATGGACCTGCCCGCCTCGCTAATATGACTTTATAATAGACCTGCCCGCTTACTAATAAGGTTTTATAATGACCCTTGTCCCTACACTCGCAAAATCATAACGCAGCCATTCTGCATCTGGAATACGCATATGGATACAGCCGTGGCTGATATTACTCTCTCCTAAGATATGATCAGGCGAGCCATGAAGTGATTCCCCTTGGTGAAAATACATACAATAAGGCATTAAAGCACCGCCTTTGGGAATGGGATATATTTTTGAAGCACAATCTACATCGCCCATTGAATAAATCCGAAAAGACCCAATGGTTGTACGGCAAGATCGTTGCTCATCGAAGCAATAGTTGGCTCCCGCATTCGCAATGCCACCACGAATGAATTGCCCATTTTGATAAGCTCCCCAGGCATAGACCTTAGGATCGACCACAATGACTTTTCCTTTCATATCTATTTGTCGTGGCATCATGAGGGCGTATTTCGATTCATCATAGTGAGCTGAATAAGGATAATCACTACTATTAGTAGAATAGCGATTATTAGTAGCACAACCATTTAGCAAGGAGAAAAGACATAAAAAGAAGCAACTCTGCCATATTTGTATTTTACTCATGGCTTGCACTCCTTATCATTTTTATCCTAATAGTAATTATACCCCGAAGAAAACCTTGCCAAATTTTATAAAAAATGCTTTTCAGGGGAATAAGTCAGTTAATTGATCTTTTAAATTATTAAAGATCAAAAAAAAATCTATTTTTAGTCTTATTTCGCAGGAAAAGACCTTACTTATCCACAGATTCTGTGGATAAGCTTGTGGTTAAGTTGCCTAAAACTAAAGAGAAGCCTTTAGATTGGACCTTGCTTATAGCTGTTCAATATTTGTAGCATTTCTGTTTTATTTTCAAATCATTTATAATAGAGAGATAGGATAATTATTAGGGAGAAAGCATATGCTTGCTAAAACGGGGTGTCGAACGAAGCTCTGTCCCTTTTCCCTCGGGATTGCCCTTGGAGTAACACAGGGACTCTTATTATTTTTTCTTGCCTGTGCCGGCCATCTGTGGCATTACGGAATCACGATCATTCATCTACTTGCCTCAGTTTATTCAGGTTATGCTCCAACTATTGCCGGGGGCGGCTATGGTGCTTTATGGGGCTTCTTAGATGGCTTTGTGTTTGGGTTTATTTTGGCCTTAATCTATGATTGCTGCCTTTGCTGCTGTTGCGCAAAGACTTCGAGCTGCGAACCCAAAGACCTCCATCGCTAGAAGGTTTGAGTGTTTGCTTTGTCATGAAGCGCTTGAAAGATTCTTCGCTGCGCTCAGAATGACAACTTGTCATTAGCGTTTGCTTTGTCATTCTGAGCGCAGCGAAGAATCTCTCTTCCAACTTCGACAAACTCAAGGTACCGTTATTTCACAATTCTATTTTTTTATAAATATACACCGAATTCATCCCCCAGCTCATCAACTCCTTCGTTTCATAAACAAGTTCAAATTGCTCGGCTTGAATTTTCTTACTCGTCGTAATAATCCGGCTACCTACTTTTAATTTTTTTAGTTTTTCAATCAAGGCCTCCCAGATGGAATAAGAAAAGCAAGTCGCATTAATAAAAACAAGATCAGCATCAGAAATTTCACAATGCAGAAAGTTATCCTGAATAAAATGAATGGAAGCCAAACGAGATAAATAGCGTTCTCTATTTTTTTTATTCTTATTTAAAAAAATAAGCGTTTTTGCCTTATTGATTTGAACCTTGGCTAAACGGCATAAACTATCTAATAACTCAATCCCACAGGCTTTGCTGAAGTCATAGCCTAGTGCTGCCGTAAAAACAGCCCTACCCGATCCGCTGCCTAAATCATAAAAGACTTCTCCCGCTTGCGGTTTAACTTTTTCTAGTAAAAGAATAAAAGATAAAAAATCAACCTCGCCATAAATAAAAGCATCATCTTGCAAACCCAAGCGCCTTCTTTCACGCTGAGATAAGCTTTTAGCATGCACGCCACGATAAAGTGTATTCAATAGAGCGACTACTTGGCCAAGAGCCTGACCCTGCGGATAGGCCTTCAGCACCCGATCAAGATTTTTCTTTGCTAAACGAGGTTGCCATTGATAACGCCACAGCCAAGGAAGCCAAATGACGATAAGCGAAAGAAAAAATAAGAAATAGATCAATTTCATTGGCGAGGTTTCAAGCTAAAACGATTGATTGAATGAAAAACAAAGGGAGGTAGGCAGCAAAGCACGATGCCAAGAATAAGAATAGCTTCATAAATTGCGAGCCTTCCCACCTCAATTTGCGCTGGCGGTAAAAATCCAACTAAAATAGCCGCAATACAAGTTAGAATCCCCGATCCGCAGACCAACCAAATCCCTAAGGATCCACCTGGAATTTTAAAGGCACGTTTTACCTGGCTATGCTTATGATGCAAGCATAGCGCAGCACTAAATATTAAGATGTAAAATAAAAGAGCTAGCTGTGCGGTGAGATTGGATAAAAGCCAATAAGAGCTTTTCACCGTTGGCATCACAAAAAATAAGGCGGAGAGAATGGTTACAATCAAGCCTTGTAATAATAAAATCCCAATAGGCATTTTTTTTGTATTCAGTTTTCTAAAAAATTGAGGAAGATTGCTATCATCGCAGGCAACCCACAGACCACGCGCTGGACCAATAATCCAGGCTGCTGCTCCACTGAGGCTCCCAATGACAATCAATAGGGCTAAGAGAGGCAGCAAGAAAGAAAGATGATAGGCTCTTAAGAAAACAGCAAAAGCATCAATTAATCCTGAGACTAAATTCAATTCCTGAAGCGGAATCACAATGGTGATTGCAAGTGAGGCCAGAACTAAGGTGGCTAAAATGAGCAAGCTTGAATAAGCCAAGGCACGCGGATAATCTTTTTGGGGATGACGCACATCACCGGCATGGACAGCAGACATTTCCATACCCATTAAACCAAATAAGATATTGGTCACAAAAGCAATATTTTTGAAATCGACTTGACTCGGAAGCAAGTGCTTCAAACTAAAATCAATCTGATTGGGGTGGCCTAAACAAAGCCAGATGAAGCCGAGAGTGGCAATAAACAGCATAGGTAAAAGGGTGCCCAAAATAGCACCGACAGTACTCACCCAATTTGAGACAGACAGGCCTAGACAGTTTATGAAGGTCATTCCCCAAAACAAGATTAAAACTACAGAAACCATATAAATTTTATTGTTGACTAGCTCTGGCTGGATTAAATAGGCTAGAATTCCTGCGATAAAGGCAAAAATAGTGGGATACCATACTACATTGTAAATCCACTGCAACCAGATAGAAAGAAAGCCTAGCTTGGGACCAAAAGCCTCCCGAACCCAGACATAAGAGCCGCCCGTCAAAGGCCAGCCCGTAGCTAATTCTGCTGTAACTAAAACAGTAGGGATAAAGAAAAGTAAGCCGGCTAGCCCATAAAAAATGACAAGCGCGAAACCAAATTCGGCTCCTATAGTTAAATTACGTAAACTATCGACAGCGATGACATTGATCATGACCAAGGCAAAAACGCTTAAGGTCTTTGTTGAACCGGTTTTGGATGTTTTTTGCACTTTATACATTTACCTTTTGCTTTTTCTAGATCCCCGCTTTCGCGAAGGACAACAATTTCCCTGGATCCCCTACTTTTGGGGAAACCGCGGGAGGGTTAATTGAACTGGCATCTTAACATATAACAATTATAAGAGCTCGTCAGCCTAAGATCTAGCAAGCGCCAAAAGCGGGTGACTTTCACTGTCATTATCAGACCCTGACTCGCTCTCTTCCTTATTCTCGTGAAGTTGAAGATTGCTCTCGTTATTATTTATTTTTATTTCGGAAATTTCCTGCCTGCCCTGATCTACCCACCGCTCAAGATCTTCCGAAAATTGATCAAAAAAACTTCCGACAAAACTAAAGGTGGAGATACTACCTAAAATAATCACCGCCCACTTAGAAAGATCAAATAGTTCCTCGGGGATCACCGAACCAATTTCTTTGGCTCGCTTACCCAGAGCATTCAAACCTTGATAACCTGAGATATTGCTCACCACAATTTGAGCAACCAGTAAGCTACCCAAGCCAACACGCCCTAAAATGATTTTAGTGCTGCCAGCGCAAGTTCGATGAACTTTATTTTGTTTGGGATTGAAAACTACTTCCTTGCTGCTTTTCCTTTGCAATAAATTATCTATTTTCATACCTAATTTAGACATGGTATAACTACTTCGTGAATAAAAAAACATAATAAAACCAGAGATGCAAAAAGAAGCCGAGCCGATCATACTTAAAACACGCCCGGTTGTAGAATGAGTTTCATCCGCAGTGGTAATTTCTAAGGCCGACACGGAAATAATTGTGCTGAAGACTTCAGCAATCACATAAAAAATTTTGCTTAACTGAGGTAAAAAACCTGCAAAAAACCCTCTTTTTAACTCAAAATCAAGAAAGACAGTTCTGAGTTCATCATGTTTCGCTAATTTAATATTGGCATATTGCTCGGACCCTTTAGGATCATCCACATAAGAGCCGCTTGCATTTCTTTCTTGAAGACAGGCTCGAATCTTATCCGCTATAAATTGGTTTAAGCCCGAAGCATCTATGCCTGTTAATTGCTCATCTTTTAGAATGAGATTTAAATCCCTCACCTCAATCTGGTTGATCTCATAGGGCTCTGTTCTTTGAATAAGTACAGAATAAGATAAACGCACCCCAATCCACTCCTCATTTCCTTAGTTGAGAGCCGACCCCAAGTCTTCGGCGACCCGGGGTTCAAGCATTCAATCCGCTTCGCCTATTTATTTTTTACTAACTGTTTTTTTGACGGAGCGCTTGGCGGCGGTTTTTTTTGTCTTGGGCTTTCTAGAAGATTTAGCCTTTTTAAGGGGCTTTTTCATGTTCTTCTGTACTGACTTTTTTACTGCTTTTTTTGCTTTAGAAAGCACTTTCGTTTTTTTCATTTAAAATTTTCCTTTCTATAAATAATGATTAATTAATAAAAAAACTTGATCTTGATCACTGCTATGGGGCAGTATCTCCATCAAGCGGGGCGTAATCTATCATAAATTTTAAACTTAATCTTTCTTTTCATCGAATTATATAGTTAAATAGCAGCTACCCGATTCTCTTGTCATGCATATGGCACGCTTGTGTCAGTATGCATGTGTAGAAATTATCATTAAAAAACCCACAAGGAAGCCTCTCATGATAAAACTCTGGAAAATATTTTTTTCCTTCGCTTGCCTCTTGCTATCCACCACAGTCTTAGCAGCTATTTCCATTCCCATTTATTTTGTCTCGGACTCTAATGTAGGTAAGCTAGCAGGCACCGTTATCGTTTCAGAAACAAAATATGGGCTTTTATTCACGCCCGACTTACACGGACTGACACCAGGCCCCCATGGTTTTCACATCCACCACAATCCTTCCTGCGATCAAAATGGTATGGCAGCAGGAGGACATTTAGATCCTAATAATTCTAATATGCATTTAGGGCCTTACAACGATAAAGGTCATTTAGGCGATCTCCCGGTTCTTTTTGTGCTTGCCGATGGCACTGCCACGCAAGCTCTATTAGCGCCACGCCTCAATCACCTAGATGAAATTCGCAACCATAGTTTGATGCTTCATGAGGGCGGTGATAATTATGCTGATACGCCGGCCAAACTGGGAGGCGGAGGTTCTAGAATGCTTTGTGGAATAATAAAATAAGAGAGAGGACTTTGTATGAAAAAAATTTTTCTATTTGTATTTCTGTGGTTTCTTTCCGGGAGTCTATTCGCTGCTATTGATGAAATGGTATTTTTTGGCGATAGTTTAACGGATAATGGCAATCTCTATCGTATACTTAAATTCATTCCTCGTTCTCCGCCTTATTATGAAGGCCGATTTAGTAATGGCCCCACTTGGGCAGAAACAGTGGCGCAGCATTACGAAAAAACTTTTGATCTGCCTTACACCATCTATGCCTATGGCGGCGCTACGGCTCTCGCCCAAGCCCCGACTGCTGGCGATCAATTCTTCACCCCAATCACACTACAAGGTGAAATTTACGAATTCTATCTTGCTTCTCTTTTTTCTGATAAAAGCAATAAACTCTATGTTATCTGGATAGGGGCAAACGACTATCTCATGGATAAAGAAACGGATGTCGACACGCTCACCTCTCAGGTTGTCGATCAAATTTCTGAAGGCGTGTTTTCCTTAATTGGGAAAGGTGCACGCTATTTCTTAATTTTAAACCTACCTGATTTGGGGTCGCCGCCTTATGCAGAAATAAACGATCTAAAGGATCGCTTACATTCTCTTTCAGAAATGCACAATGAAAAGCTAGCGAAGGCAATTGAAGGCTTCAATAATCTGAACTCTAATATTAAAGTGCTATCCTTAGATGCTTATGGAATCTTTAATGATTTATTGGTCAATACAAAAAAATACAATGAAAAATATAAAGTAAATTTAACTGTTTTAAATAAAGCTTGTTGGCAAGGCGGTCTCACCTTCAATAATCGAGCCACTTCTTCCTTACTTTATTTAAAAACAGATTTACAAAATAAACTTCTCGCTAATCAAGTGAATGATAGCGCTGCGCTGACTAATCAAGTCATAGCTTCTCCCGGCTTAAAAGAAGCCTATTTGAAGGGCCGAATGAGAGAACTAGGACTGAATCCCTGTAGTAATCCTGATCAGTATGTATTCTGGGATTTAATCCATCCGACAGAAGTGGTTCATCAAATATTATCGGCTATCACCATAGAAAATATAGACAGCCATGCCAAAGATTTATTTAGCTAGCTTTAAGGAGTAAATTTAGATTATGAAAAAATCTATCCGAAGGATCTTGGCTTGCTCAGTGCTGATTTTTGGCTGCAAGGCTGAAGCCTTAGCACTAGACAAGCCGATTACTGCCTATGTTTTATTAAATCATAGCTCAAAATCAAAATATCTTACCTCAGCCCATCTCTTCCCTGCCAAAAAGCCGGTTATGTTAATGAACATCAAATTAACAAGCCAACAAAAGCAACTGTTGCAGGAAGCCAACTATGAAAATAAAGAAGCTTCAGAGCCCACAGAGCTCAAAATGCTTCCTTCTCAATATGATCGTGGCATGAATGGTACGCCTGTGCTTGATCAAGGCATGCATGGTACCTGCGCAACCTTTGCTAATACAGCTGCCATTGATGCCTTACTAGGAAAGGGTGATTATGTCAGCCAGCTCTGTCAACTCTCTTTAGGAAATTACTTTGAACAAAAGGCTTATTTACCTAGTGGCTGGGAAGGCAGTGTTGGACCGCTAGTCTTATACCAAATTCTAGGCTTTGGCATCATTAATAAAACCAATCAAAAAATAAAATCCTGTGGTGGCCTAACAGACTACCCTGATCATGACCTCAATAACCGAGGTGGTTCCATGTCTTTAGACGAATTTAAGGAATTGAGTGAAGATCTTTCTGAAAGATTGGATTGGCAAACACTCTTATCCTTCGAGCAACGCTTTGCATGGGAGACAACAAATTCCATTAAACCCAATGCTTTGCTGTATAAAGTTAAAGAGGTAATTTCATCCACTCGTAGCTATGAAGATTCTCGCCTTACTTTCGGTGCACTCTTACCTGTCAACTATTGCAGCGCCGGTGCTTGTGCTCGCTATCATGCTGAAGATGATACCTGGGCACTCACGGAGACGATTAAACTAGACCAAGATCCCTATCTTGCCGGTCATGAAATGGTCATTACTGGTTATGACGATGAGGCGGTTGCCTTTGATAATGAAGGCCATAAACATCAGGGTCTATTGATTCTCCGCAACTCCTGGGGTAGCGATGTTGGCGATCAGGGTAACTATTACATGAGCTATGACTTCTTCAAAAAATATGTTGTGGAAGTGCAAAAAATAACTATTCTAAAATATTAAAATTGAAGATTAGGACTAGACCAGATATACTAACGCCTGTTGTTACTAAAAGGACTTTGTTGAAAGACTCACTAAGTAAGGAGAAAAAAATGATCCTCTCGAAAACATCCGGTACCCTACTCTTGTCAGCTATTTCAGTGCTAGGGCTTGTTTTTATCAGCGGTTGTACTAACACACATCATGAAACTTCTGTTGCTCAATATGTTAAAAGTAGCGCCATTACCTTTAAAGTAAAAGAAAATCTCGTTAGAGACCGTGATGTGAATAGCGCACGCATTGCTGTTAACACTTATAGAGACACGGTAACCTTGAGTGGTTTTGTCAAAGATTCCTTTCAAGAAGATAAGGCCATTGAAGTTGCTGAAAACGTCAAAGGCGTGAAGTACGTAGTAGACAACTTAGTAGTTACAAATGCCTAATTTAAGGTAAATACGCTTCCTTCACTAACCGTCATTACTTTTTTTAATGACGGTTAAAGGAAATTATTGTTCTATGGAAAAGCTCAAGTTAGCG
>CAYXNR010000062.1:0-10762 GCA_964466595.1 uncultured Coxiellaceae bacterium
TATTCCTTAATGAAGCGTAAAGTTTATACACTTCATCAACGAATTATGTAACCTACACAGCGACGACGAACCCGTTGATTAATTCACGGAACAATGCTCATTCTCCAATACCTATGCGCTGCTCCTGTCCTGATGGTATTATTCATCAATCACTTTAATTCCCGATCTAATTCATCTGCAGAATAGTTAACCGCTGGAATTCCTAATTGACCCAGCTTTTCAATAAAAGCCTCTACACTTAAGCCTGCTATTTTTGCTGCTTTTCCCATACTTACTATTTCATATTTAAATAAATGAATAGCAAGTGCGATATTCAACCCTAAATTTAATAAATCTGCTGTAAAAGGAACAGCCAAGAAAACAGGGCGACCGTGTTTGGTGACGAGAGAAAGCAAACCTTTTTCCGCATCATGGATTAAAGTGCCAGTGCGTTCTCGCAAATCCCGGACAGTAAAAGTCTCTAGACGTGCTTTCATGGAGAATACCTCGAAAATATTGTTCCATCAAATGATAGCACATTTTATGGAAGATGGCGACCTCAGCACCAGCCCTTTCTAAATGAGAATAATTCTCAATTATATTGACAGAACCTCACTCCCAAGCGATACTGGGGTTTTCAACGGAACCCCTTCATAATATGAATCTAAGCGAGCTGCAAGTTGATGAAAAAGGGCGAATAATCGGCATTCTACCGGGAGAAAAGTACTACCGGCAGAAATTGCTGTCGATGGGTTTGCTACCCGGCACGGAGTTTAAAATAATCCGTGTTGCGCCTTTGGGCGATCCAATTGAACTCGCGGTACGGGGTTATGCGCTTAGCCTGCGTCGTGACGAGGCAGGCATTTTGCAAGTAGAGAAGATTTGAGCTCATGTCGACAATCGCGCTGGTTGGCAACCCTAATTGCGGTAAAACCACTTTATTTAATGCGCTCACGGGCTCTCGTCAGCATGTCGGTAATTGGCCTGGTGTAACGGTCGAACGCAAGCATGGTTTTTTTATTCATAACCATATTCGTTTTGAAGTAGTTGATCTGCCCGGCGTCTATTCCCTCACCGTTGCTTCTGAAAGCGCTGCCATCGATGAAAGTTTAGCCTGTCAGTTTATCTTGCAACAAGAAGCTGAAGTCATCGTCAATATTCTTGATGGCTCTAATCTAGAACGTCACTTATATCTCACTACACAACTCCTTGAAATCGGTGTGCCCTTAATTGTCGTTGTGAATATGATTGATATCGCTAAAACACGTGGCATTCAGCTTAAACTGGATCTCTTATCCGCTACCCTCGGTTGTCCCGTGTTGCCTTTGCAAGCCAACAAAGGTAAGGGTTTAGAAGCCTTAAAAAGTGAACTCTTAAGAGCCCTTGTTTCTGAAAAAGAAAAGGCTTTTCCACCGCAAGTGCTCATTCCCTATGCTTCGCCTATTCCTGAAGTCATTCAAAAGCTAGCTAGGCTTATTCGAACCTCTCTTCCAGAAGGCACCACCTTTCCTTTTTCTCTAGAATGGCTAGCCTCTCGCTTATTAGAAGATGATCTCTATGCTAAAAAACAAATTTCCCCCGAACTCCTGCCACAGGTCGCGAGTTTTCAAGAAGAAATTCGCAAAGTGCAGGGAGAAGATCCCGACATTCTCTTAGCAGATGGCCGCTATCGCTATATCTCGGAGCTTATCACAAGCTGTCTTTCTCAGAGTCCTCAAGCCACAACCACCTGGACTGCTCGTCTCGATAAGCTTATTTTAAATCGTATCTTCGGTCTGCCTTTTTTTCTGGGAATTATGTATTCCCTCTTTTTCTTTGCAATTAATGTCGGTGCTATTTTCCAAGACTACTTCGACCTGGCAAGCAATACCATTTTTGTAGATGGCCTACATCAGCTGCTTAGCTATCTCGGTTTGCCAAAGGGCTTGGTTGTTCTACTCGTTTCCGGTATTGGCACGGGTCTGACTACAACCATGACCTTTATCCCTGTGATTGGTGCCTTATTTCTCTTTCTCTCTTTTCTCGAAGATTCTGGCTATATGGCCCGTGCCGCTTTTGTGGTTGATCGCTTGATGCGGGTTTTCGGTTTGCCGGGTAAGGCCTTTGTGCCGATGATTGTCGGCTTTGGTTGTAATGTGCCGGCGGTTATGGCCGCACGAACGCTGGAAAACAAACGCGATCGTATTTTAACGATCATGATGAGTCCCTTTATGTCCTGCGGCGCACGCCTAGCGATTTATGCGGTTTTTACAGCTGCCTTTTTTCCGAAAACCGGTAGTTGGATTGTTTTCTTGCTTTATTTAGTCGGTATTCTCATGGCAGTTTTGACAGGCTTAATTCTTCGCAAAACTCTACTGCAAGGACAGCCTGCGCCCTTGGTGATGGAGCTTCCAGCCTATCATCTTCCCCAACTGCGCACCGTGCTGACTCATGCCTGGCAGCGTCTACAAACCTTTATCTTTCGCGCTGGAAAATTGATTGTGCCCATTTCCTTGTTCATCGCTATTCTCCTTCGCCTTAACTTAGATGGCAGCCTCAATCAGGGCGGAGACAGTAGCCACTCAGTTCTCGCTGCCTGTGGGCGTTTCCTCACACCGCTTTTTGCACCGATGGGTATTCATCAAGATAATTGGCCGGCTACAGTGGGTTTAATAACAGGCGTGCTTGCCAAAGAAGTTGTTATCGGCAGCTTAAATGCGCTTTATTCTTCTCTTGCCCATTTAAGTGCCTTGGCTACTGCGCCCAATCAAAGCTTGACGCAAGCCGCCTCTTTACTGCTTTATCAACATTTCGATGGCAAGCTTGGGGCTTTTAGCTATCTTTTATTTGTACTGCTGTATTTTCCCTGTGTGTCTACAACAGCAGTCATGTGGCGAGAACTCAATTATCGCTGGGCTCTTTTTTCAACGCTGTGGATGACACTCGTCGCCTATGGCGTGGCTGTTTGTTTTTACCAAGTGGCCACCTGGACAGAGCATTCTCTGTCTTCACTACTCTGGGTTGTCGGTTTGCTTTCTGTTTTTATGACTGTTGTAATCATGATGCGTCGGATGCTTGTTTCGCAGGAGCAAGCCCCCGTTTTGGCTTAAAGGAGAATTCTAAATGAGTTTACTCGAGCTCAAGCAGCATTTAATGCAAAGCAAGGTGACAACCCTTGGCAAAATAGCTGCGCATTTTCATCGCGATCCAGAACTCATACGCGCTATGCTCGGGCATTGGCTGCGCAAAGGCTGCCTGCGTTTATTCAAGACGGGGGCTTGCGGAGTAACTTGTTCAAATTGTCGTGTGTCTGACGAGGAAATCTACGAATGGCTTTAATTTAAAATAAAATAAAGGATTCTCATAGAAAGGGTAATTCGATATACTGAAAGGCCGGAGAGACAGCATGCCTGCAATGATTCTGACTAAAGCAATACCGGATCAGATAGTAAACGAAGGGGGCGTTTTAAAGCCTTTTGATTTAAAAGAATTTATTCAAATACCAGACCCACGCAGCCAGGTTCGTTTTCAGGCTGGTTTAGAAGATGGGCGTCCTCTGCCAAAGGGGCTCATCTGTACCGGAGAAGGTGCGCTATCTGGTATACCCGCGCAGGGTACCGAAGGAAGTTATGTTGTTGTGATCAAAGCCCAAGATGTGGAGGGCGAGGAGCTTGTCACCTCCTTTAACTTGACCATTAAACCAGTCAAGACCACAGAGCAACAAGATCTTTTGCGAGATTTAAAATCCCAGGTTTGGGAAGCCGTGGGCAAGGGTCAGCCGGTGCCGGCTCTGCCAGATCTAGGAGGCATTTTTAATTGGCCGATTACGCCCTTTGATGTTTATTATCTCTTAGAGCGTTTTGCCTATTTAACCATTTGGGATGCTTATAATCTCGATCCACCGGGCAAGCTGCTGCCCTTAAACTTAAAAGGAGCGAGTTCGCATTATCAGGTTGTCGATCGCGGCAGCTGTTTAGTCGCTTCTCCAAAGGATTTATTTAGCTATACGCGTACACCGCAAGATGCCCTAATCACGGCTCGTGCGCTGGCAGATGAAGTGTATAATCGTGGCTGGACAATTGAATTTAGCGGTTTTGATAAAATGGTTCGTGCGGCTTGGGTGAGATTGCAGATCTTAGGAAAGCAAAAAGGAAAATACCTAGAAATTCTGCATTATACGGCCTCACCAGAAGATTCTATCATCTTCACCAAAGAAATAGTGGCGCTGCGCGAATCCAAGCCTTCACCGAAGGGACAAGGCTAAGTAAAAATAAAATGTAAAAACTAAATGGGGGGTACTATACTATGTCAGCAAGTCATGCTCCACAAGCAAAGAAGCCACCACAAGAATTGAGCGAAACTTCCAAAGAACTTTCCGGACTTGTTAATGAACTCCGTAATCTCAAGCTTGAAGCTGAACAAATTACAATTAGCTTCCAAACCAGTCCTTTTGCAAAAAAATTAGAAACTTTAAAAACCGAATTAAAAGCCAGTGCCGAAGCAAAGGGATGGCAGGCCATTTCAGTCGGTCCTGCGCATTCCCCCAAAACACTCCAAGATCTCGTCTTTGAATTTTACGATAAGCAAGTCACCCAGCTTTTTAAAGAAATTCATCAAGAAGCCCTTCGCGGTGAGCTTTTTAAGCCAAAGAGATGGGAAAAAAAGCTAGCTGAGCTCGGAACGGAGTTCAGTGGTTTAATTGAAAATGAAGCAGGATTTTCAAAACAATTATTAGTCAAACAACGAGCTCTACAAGAGACTGCAAAAGCAGTTCAAGCCGCTTATCCAGGAGAAGAATTCAAACTACCTGCACAAACGACTAAACTAGATCAACACTTGGCAGAGCTAGAAAAAAGACAGGCAAGCGCAGATCAAAGCTATTCTATAGCTGCCGCTAACAAACAAGAGCCGGAACGGCTGAGGTTAGCAGAGGCCTTACAAGCCTGGAAAGAACTCAAACCAGAAGATCAAGACAAGCTAGCAACTCTCGAAGCAAGCATTCCGAGAGAACTGCAGCCAGTTTTTCTGCGCATGAAAGAAGCGAGCTTGAATCTTCAAGAGATAAAGCAATCCTCGGCTTTTAGGATAATAGCTGAAGGTGATGAAGCCAAGGGAATACCACCGACCTTAAGCAATTCTGTTGAGGCTGAAAATTTAGCAAAACGAGTTGCTAATCTTGCTACAGAAGTTTTTCATCAGGAATTATCAAGCTTCCACCTCAGCGTGGAATGTAAAGATGGTGAGCTTTTTAAACAGATCGATGCTGCTACAGCATATCTCAATCAAGCGCTTGAAGACCGTCTAAGAAAATTCCGTGTTACGGCCGAGTTAGAACAACAGAATGAGCTAGATCAAAAGCTTGCTGCGCTCTCTCAACAGCCTGACAAAGAGAAATTTGAGGGTTTGATGAACTTAGCCGAGAAGTACAGTCTTTTGCAGGATACTGATCCCCTTAAACGCTTGGCAATTCACAGACAAACTGCCTTAGAAATTCAGCAGGAAACAAGTTCCCCCGCGCCCTCTAGCAAAACCTTGCAAAATCAATTACGGCGCTTGCAGGAAGTTTCCGAGCTTCAATTTGAAGAACAAGCCAATTGGTATGTCGCTCAGATAGAAAAAAAAGCAAATCGGCAGCTAGAAAATTTGAAGACTGCTCAAGCGAAGCAGCTAAATGAGCAGCAAAAATTACAAAACGATTTAGATCAGCAAGCACAGATCTTGCTACAAGAATTACAAGAAAAGCTTGCTGCAGCGCGAAATCATCCCGATCAACAAAGCATTCAGAGACAAATCGATGAGCTCACCCGCGCACAGCGGGAAGCAAGGGAGCTTGCTGAGCTAGCACTCAACAAAAAAAGGGAGCTACAAAAAGAGCTGCAAGCAAAAGCCGACGAGGTTTTTAAAGCGCTTGCTGAACAGCTGGCCTTCATGAGAGATCATCTTAAAAAACAAAAGTCCTTTCTGCAAACCACTCGTCTTCGTAGACACTGGCAGTGGAAGACGGGTAGCAAAGAATATTATGCGCTTGGTTCACGTGATGCGAAAGGCCAACAACAAAACAATTTATACGATGGTAGAGAAGAGCATAAACTCATGGGCGGTTGGGGAACAATCGCGAAGCTCGAGCCCGACCTAATTTATATCTCGCCAGAAAGTAAATATGAGGTTGCTCTTGAAGAAAAGGATGGTCGTTATCTTGCGAGAGTGACCAATGGCGAGAGCTATTATGGGCTAACAGGCTTTAAAAGCGCGCTATATAAAGATAAAAGACGGGAAGAACTAGATTTATTAGTGGCTGCTGGAGAAACCTCCGTCACCCTGACTCCAACGAATATTGAGGGTTTTAAAAAGCATTACTCGGGCGATCAGGACTTGCTTACGCAAATGCTTGGTTTGCGGCTAGATCTCTTAGCAGAAAGGCAGCTGAATGTTTTTGAGCTGGATAAGAGGCCTGCTGAGGAAGAATTGCAACAATTTAAAAATAGCTTTCTCATCGTCGGATCGCCAGGAAACCGTAGCTTCTTGTATATTGATGAGGAAGGCGAGATCAAGCAAGACCAAGTCTTAAATTATCATCCCCTGAAACCTTTTGGAGCGACCAATTGGCCTGAACCAAAGGAAACAAATGATCCCAGCATACAAGTAGCCGGCGGTAAGGTAAAAAGACTGACTTTGACCTCGACGCTTCACTTGGACAAACTCCGCGCTCTCAATCCCACTATAGTTGCGGAGATGATGGGAAAAACAGGGCTAGACCTCAATATTCCGCAGACGGAAAAAGAGCTTGCCAGTCTCGTCAACAAAGGCTTAATCAGAGGCGAGCAGGCACAAGCCTTAAGTGAGAAACTATCTGCCTTAGCTCGTCAATATGAAACGAAAAAACACTTGCTTAAATCAAGAGATCAAATCCAAGTTCCAGCAGAATTCAAGGACGACCCAGGTAGATTCCACGCTCAAGCTAGACAGGCAAGAAGATTCAGCCTAGCAAGCAATGCAGCTTCCCAAGCAGCAGCTGCCGCCGCTAAAGACGAGGAAGAAAAACCTGGCCAAGAGCAAGGGCAAGCCCTCCGCCTGTGATTTCATTTTCTAAGCAGCCCGGTTTTTGTTGAATAACTCAGGCTGATTTGCACCCCCTCCCGCCACGCTTTTTGTGGAGGGAGGGGTAGGGGTGGGAGGTTCTTATACCAAATCGATTTCCCGCAGCGTTTTTATTGCTATTTCAGCTAAACTGCGACGATGATAGCCAACTTTTGCTTTCCATTCAGCAGTCCCAATTCCCTATTCCTTTTTTTACCTCCCACCCCTGCCCCTCCCTCCACAAAAAGCGTGGAGGGAGGGGGTGCAAATCAGCCTGAGTTATTCAACAAAGCCAGCCAGATCCTCCCCAAACCCTTCTATGATCTATACTAAATAAATAGTGACTGAGGCAGCCACACTGCCTTCGTCTAAGTACTTGTATAAAAAGCAAATAAAATAAAAGATCAAAACGGGGGTGTTTATGTCCGCAAGTGGTAATGCTCCACAACCCAAAAAGGCTGCTGCAAAAGATCCAGCCCTAGCTTCCAAAGAGCTTTCTGAGCTTGTCAACGACATTCTTAACCTTGATGTCGCGGCTTCAGATATTACCATCGATTTTAAGGGCAGCCCTTTTGACAAAAAAATAGAAGCTTTGAAGGCTGAATTAAAAACAAGTTGCGAAGCAAAGGGATGGAATAGTATCCCGTCTACTACTGATCCTAGCAAAACAGTCCAAGAGAAAGTCCTCGATTTTTACGAAAACCAAGCCAGGCAGCTTTTCAAAGACCACCTTCATGAGGAAGCGCTTCAAGGAACGGCTTATGATCCACAGAAATGGGAAAAGAAAATTGCGAATTTAGGAAGTGAGCTGGGTGGGTATATTGAAAAAGAAGCAGGGTTTTCAGAAAACTTATTAGAGAAGCAGCGGGCTTTACAAAAAGCTATACAGGATGCTCGAGCAGGAGAAGAGTTTAAATTACCCAAGGATGATGCTCGGCTAGACCAAAGACTAGATGAGCTAGAGGTAAAACAGCAAAACGCAAGTCAGGCCTTTTCTACGGCAAATATGGCTAAAAAGCAGAGTGGGGAACGCGCTAAGTTAGCCGAGGCTGTGAAATCTTGGAAGGAATCGGCATCGGAAGCGGAATGGAAAAAAGATAATGAGCGTCTTAAGGAGCTTCAAGCGCAAATTCAACAGAAAGAACAGGATGATCAAAAAAATGATGCAGATGTTGAACAGTTTTTGCCGGCTGGTGATGACGATGGTGAAGCAACGCTTAAGAGTTTAAGGAAGAAAGAAGCTAGCTTTAGTAAAGAAAAACAAAAGCTAGAGGAGAAGATAGAGAGGGCTAAACGCAAGCTAAACGAAAAGCTTCAGCCTGATTATGCAAAAGCAAAAAAGGAAAGAGAAGACGCTGGTCTTCCTGATCCTAAAGCACAACAGGAGCTTAATTTGGATGTAGCAAAAAATGAAGAAAGCGCGCGACTAAAAGTATCCGCTCAAGAAAAAATAATAGAAGGCCTACAAGCACAGTTAGCAGCAGAAACTCAAAAGTTTGAACCTGATAAAGTAAATCTTCAAACTCTTGAGAACTGGAAAACTACCAAGGCAGATCTTGAAACACTTCAGCAAGAAAATGAAACGCTTCAAGCAAAGGTTGACGAGCAAGGAAAACTACGAGACCAAGAGGCAAAAATTCCAGCCCACCTGAAGCCAGCATTTAATCGCATGAAAGAGCTCAGATCTCTCTCTCAGCAGGTAGAACAGTCTTCAGCTTTGAATGTTGAAGTAAAAGGACAACAGTCAACCTTGAAAGATCCTGCTGAGGCTAAACAATTAGCTGAAGAAGTTGCTGGTGTTGCTGCACAGGTTTTTAAGCAGGAATTGTTTGACTTGAAGATAGAAGCTAAGGATGATATTTCTTTACAAATCGATGCTGCCGCTACGCTTCTCAACGAAAAATTAGATCTGCACATTAAGAAGCTCGCAGCTGATCCTAATGTAGATCAAGAAACTAAAAATCAAATTACTGCAATCTCGCCAAGGGCTAGTGAAACAGAAAAATTTGCTGTCTATAAAGATTTAGCTGAGAAGTATGACCTGTTGAAGGACTCAGAGCCTCTTAAACAGTTAGCAACTCACACCCAAACTCTCATAGAGATTGAGAACGGCATTAACAATCCTTCACGTGAAACTCTAGAAAAACAATTAGAGCACTTACAAAAACTTTCCGAACAACAGTTCGAAAAGCAAACTAACGGATATCTGAAGCAGGTAGAAAAAGATGCTGATGAGAATCTGAATCAATTTAAGAACGTTCAAGCGAATCAGTTAGGAAGCCAGAAAAGCTTACAAGGCGATTTAGATACACAAGCAACGGCCTTGCTACAAGAATTACAAACGAAACTTAATGCAACTCAGGATTCTGCTGAGCAGCAAAAAATTCAAGCACAAATCGACTCTATCAAGTATGCACGACAGGAAGCAACACAAGCTGCTGATTTAGCCCTCAACAAAAGCAAAGATCTACAGAAAGACATACAAGCCAAGACCGACGAAGCGCTCAAGCAATCAGCTGCTGAACACTTTATCTTTATAAAAGACCATCTAAACAAACAAAAGACCTATCTTCGCACCAATCATCTTCGTAAACACGGGAGGTGGGGACTAGATGATAAGCAGTATTATGCTATTGGATCCTTTGATCCCGATACTAACAATAAAAGAAAAAATATCCGTGACGGTAGAGAAGAGCATGGATTTTTGGGAGGAGGCAAGGGTGAAACGGTAGCTATTTTAGAGTCCGGTCTGGTTTATACTCACCAAGGAAGTGATTGCGAAATTTATCTTTCTGAAGAAAAGGATGGTCAACGCCAAGCGAAGGTAATTGATGGACCAAGTTCCTTAGGTATATTAGGGGGATTAAAAAAAGAGGTATATAAAAATCAAAGACGAGAAGAGATTGATCTTCTCATGTCTACCGGTGAAACCTCAATTAAACTGATGCCGACTGATTTAAAAGCGTTTAAAGAGCATAATTCTAGTGATCAGAAATTACTGACGCAAATGTTAGAGCTGCGTCTCGATGTGATAGCAGAAAAGCAGCTGAGTGTTTTTTCCCTTGATAAGATGCCCACTTCTAAGGAATTGGCGCAATTTAAAAATAGCTTTTTGCTTATCGAAAACCCGCCGCATCACACTTTTGCGTATGTGAATGATGAAGGCAAAATAGAGGATAAAGATAAGCAGGATTTAGACCATAATCCTTTAAAGCCCCCTGCCGCAGTAAGTGATTCGCCTAAAATCGTAGCCGGCGCCAAGGTGAAAAGAATCACCCTCAACAATACAGATCACCTTGATCAGCTGCGAGCCCTCAACCCCGAAGCAGTAGCAAAGGCTATGGGCAAGACAGGCTTAGATATCGATATTCCACAAACTCAAAAAGATATTGCCGATCTACAAAGAAAAGGCTTGATTACAGGCAAGCAGGCAAAAAAATTAATTAAAAAACTCGATTCCCTCGGACGTAATTACGATGTGCAAAAACAATTAGTCAAATCCGCCGATCAAACCCAGGTTCCAGCGAATGACCCGAAGAGCGGAGACCTCGTTGGTGTGCAGCCGCAGCAAGCGGGAGCACAGCCAGGAGCGCAGGCAGGAGCACAGGCAGGATCACCTTCATTAATGTCGACACCGGGTGTTGTACCACCAGTTCCACCAGTTACTACTTTTTCAAGTGGTGCCTCAACAGCAACAGCTGGTGCACCAACAGCGCAGCGAGAAGGA
>CAYXNR010000063.1:0-9496 GCA_964466595.1 uncultured Coxiellaceae bacterium
ATCTCGGTGAAATTATTTCTTTCACAGTGGTAGCGAATACTAAATCACGTCGTGTCATGGAAAAAATTGGACTACACCATTCTGAAACAGATGATTTTAACCACCCTAAACTCAGTGAAAATAGTCCGCTAAGCAAGCATGTTTTATATCGCCTTACAAGGGATGAATACTGTGTAGCTAAAATTTAATCTACATGATTTTCAGTTAGTATTGGTACAATGTTTTCTTGGAGGTGGCTATGAACGACGAACTTAATGATTGGGCAAATGAATTAGACAAAATAGGTAATAAAATAACAGAGGTAGCTGATGATCTACGCCAAGATAAGTATGCTACTAATCGTAATGGGATTATTAAAACATTGGAAAAATGCAAAGCTGATCTCGCTTATGCTATAGAACAATTAAAAAAATAGCATACAAAGTTATCTAAAAGGACTATTAGAGAAGCCGCATGGACAATAAAAATACTCATCTTATAAATTTACTTACCCAGGATTTAGATAATGGCAAATCAGTCAGTCTAGATTTTGATCAGTCCGGTAACTTCTATATTGATGGTAAAAAAATAGTTACACACGAGGTTGTTCAATTACGTCGATTTGAATTAGCTATTTTAGTTATCACCGCCGCTGCTGTCGTTGTACAGTCTCTCATGCCAGTTATCTCCTACTTCTATCCTTAGAGCATCGCTTTTGCGTTAACGCACTACGTCCATAATAGCCCTACTCTCCTGATAGGAGAAAGACCTAAAGACCTCCAGTGTCACACCAGATATAACGGAAATATTACGGAAACTGGCTAATATTTGGACATTAATATTTGTAACTACTTGAAAAATAAAGCGCTCCCTGCGGAATTCGAATCCGCGTTACCGCCGTGAGAGGGCGATGTCCTAGGCCACTAGACGAAGGGAGCAAGTGAAGGCGTTTATTATATGCGAAAAATATTAAAAAACAGCTAGGAAATCATTAAAAAGTTTAATATTTTGTTTTTAGAAAAATGAGCTACAAAGTCTAAGCCTGGATCCCCCCGCTTTCGCGGAGAAGGACCCCTAGACTAGACAAAACACAATTTTATTTTTTTAATTTCTTTTCTCTTGCCACTGGCTGCTGAAGCCCAGCTTCTTGAGCTTTTTCCTCTCCTACTTGTTCTATTTTTCGTTTCGGTTGGTCTGGCTTCTGTAAGAAGCTGAAATGATTTTGAAGTTTCAGCTCATCTTGCTCTGCATGAATGGCAAATATTTCTTTTGGGGATAGCATAAATAAACCTCTATATTGTTAATTTAGATCAATAATAAATCATTTATCTTAAGGAATTATTAAAAACGACTTTTTTCTTCACTCAGCATCGAAGGAAGCAAATGAATAATAAAACTTTAATTCAGAATATTTTCCCATAGTTGAAAAAACTCAGGGCAAGATTTAGCCACGCACTCAGCCTCATTTATTACAATATTGGGAATACGCAAAGCTATCACTGCAAAAGCCATCGCCATACGATGATCCTGATGAGTATCAATCAAGCCGCCCTGCGGTTTCGCGGGATAAATTTTTAGCCAAGTAGCGCCTTCTTCAACAGGGACGCCGATACCCTCTAAGTTCTTGCGCATAAGCTTCAATCGATCTGATTCTTTAAACCGGGCATGGCCAATATCGGTGATAAGAGTCGGTGTTTTCGCAAAGGGAGCAAGCGCGGCAAGCGTCATGAATAAATCTGGGCAAGCTTTCATGCTCACCTCAAGACCTTGCAAATGCTGGGGTCCTTTTACGCTTAAGCCAGTAGCTCGCTCTTCTACTTGGCAGCCCATTTGTTCCAGCAGCGATAAGAAAATCACATCGCCTTGTTTAATTTCCTTTCTTCGCACCGCTTGCATGGTCACTTCACCACTTGTCAGCGCTGCTGCAGCAAAAAAATAGGAGGCTGTCGAAAAATCCGGTTCGACTTGATAAGCTTGTGCTAAATAAGCTTGTGGTTTAGCAACAAAAAATTCTCTTTCACTTAAAACCTCAACCTGTACACCAAACTCTGCCATCATTGAACAGCTTAAATTCACATAAGAACGACTGACCAGGTTTTCTACCTGCAGTGTAACTGCTGACCTGGCAAAAGGGGCGATCATTAAGAGGGCTGAAATCACCTGTCCTGTTTGCGAGCCATCTACTACTATTTTACCGCCGGCTAAACCTACAGGACTATGCAGTGCTAGGGGTAGGTTTTCTGAAGTTTCGGGAAGGCAGATCATTCCTTGCTTCGCTAAGACCTGAAGCCCAGAAGTCATGGGTCGCTTACGTAGGGAAGCAGCACCATCAAAATAATAAGAACCGGATAGTCCGGCACAGGCGATTAACATAAAGCGGGCTAGCGTGCCGGATTCACCACACCATATTTTAACTTGCTTATTTAAGCCTTGGCCCTGACAGCCTCTAACCACAACCTTTCTTGCTTTCTCATCAAAGTGAAGAGAAACACCTAAGTCTGTCAAAGCCCTGATAAAAACTCGGATATCCTCACTCACTTGTATATTATTAATTTCAGAAACACCGTCGGCTAGGGTAGCTAATAACAAGGCCCGATTGGAAACACTTTTAGAACCCGGAATCTGAAGGCTGGCACAAAGGGGATGGCGAAGGGGTTCAAGAATTTTTTTCATACTATTGCATGCTAAAGATAACTTTCAACTGGTCTCTCATCCAAACTGAGTTCTCCTGGATATAAGTTTTCCGACCCCCACTCCGTCCAGGAACCATCATACAAGGCATTATTTTCATTCCCTAAAATATCAAGCGCAAAATTAGCAATGGCAGCTGTCATCCCCGAACCACATAAGGTCACTGTCGGATAACGAAGATCGAGTGCAAGCCCTTCCAAACGACGACGAAGCTTGTTGAGCGGTTGAAAAAAACCCTCCTTATCAAAAAAAGCCAGGTAAGGAAAACAAAAACTATCGGGAATATGACCGTGGCGTAAACCCGGCCGAGGCTCGGCACCGCCTACAAAACGTACGGAGTGTCTAAGATCGAGAACTTGTTCTGTTGAATCTTGTAGGATGATTTTCATTTGCGCTAGCGTTCGCAAATATTTTTCATGGAAGCGCACAGGATAAGGCTTAGGAGCCGTTTGGCTTTCACCGGATTCTAATTTGCCGCCATATTTTTCCCAGGCTGACAAACCGCCATCTAAAATATAAAGCAGTTGCGAAGAATGGCCCAACATTTTCAAGATCCACAGAGCCCGGCAACTACTATGAAATTCACTGCGATCATAGAAAATAATTTTACAATCAGCGCGCAACCCCAAATTCCCTAACAATTCCGAGTTTTTTTTCTCATCCAGAAGAAGCATGTTGGGTAGTGTCGAGCTAAGATCATGAAAAGCATTCAGATCAAAAAACCGTGCACCGGCAAGATGTTTGTCAGCAAAGGCTTCTCTTGCTTTACGACTGTCAGCACCATGCCAAGTAGCATCTAAGATCAGTAGATTTTTTTGATTCCTGCGAAAACTATCTAACTGTTCTGCATTAATGAGCCATGGCATAGCTAGAAGATATCCCTCGGTTATAACCAATAGACAAAAAGAAATAAAAAGAGCCAGACCACATCTACAAAATGCCAGTACCAAGAAACAGCCTCAAAGGCAAAATGATGTTCGGGTAAAAAATGTCCTCGAATACAACGCATTAAAATAGTAGTCAGCATAATGACGCCGAGCGTAACATGCATAGCATGTAGACCGGTTAACATAAAAAAAGTAGCGCCATAGATACCACTACCTAAGGTTAAGCCATATTCAGTGTATGCCATGTGATATTCATGCGCTTGCATACTAATAAAGAAAAGCCCGAGGGCAACAGTCACCGCCAAGCCTAAATTAAGCTGCCAGCGACGATTCTTTTTTAAGCCCCAATGGGCCCAAGTTACCGTGACTGCTGAACTCAGAAGAATCAGGGTATTGATAGCCGGTATACCCCAGGTGTCCATGACTTGTTTTGGGGCTACAAATAAGGTGGGGTTTGGATTTTTTAACAAAGGCCAAACGGCTTGAAAATTAGGCCAGAGTAGCTGATGCGTGTAGACACTGCCTGCCATTAACAAATCTTGAATCCATTTTTCTGGTGCTCCGCCAAGCTGCGGAATGGTAAAAATACGCGTATAAAATAGGGCTAAAAAGAAGACAAAAAAAAGCGCCACCTCTGAAACGATGAACCACAGCATACCCCAACGATAGGTCATATCCATGCGTTTACTGTGTAAGCCAGCTACACTTTCTTTGATTACGGTGCCAAACCAGCCGGCCATGGTAAAAGCCAATAAAAGTACGCCTACAAAGCTAAGGTAAATGCCAATAGTGTTATTATGTAAAATATTCACCAACCCTAAAACTGAACAAAAAATACCGATTGATCCAAAAAGAGGCCAATAACTAGGGTCTGCTATAAAATAATAATCAACTGGTTGATATTTCTGTTTCATCCGAGCTCCTTCTTTATTGCTGATGGTGTCACATCAAATAAGGTATAAGCAAGTGTAATTGTGTGGACATCGGGGGGCAAATCTTTATCTACTTGAAAAACAAGGGCCAGGGTTTTTTCTTCTCCGGCTTTCAAAACCTGCTGATTAAAACAAAAACATTCCAGCTTATGAAAATGGCTGATGGATTCAGTAGGCGTCATGCTAGGAATGGCCTGCACAGTCATGTCTGTCTGCGTATTGTTTTTTGCATGAAATAAAACCTTGGCCTTTTCACCTACCCGAATCTGGACCATATTCGTTTTCGGATAGAAATCCCAGTCGAGCCCTTGATTCTTGATAGTAAGCAATTGCACCTTTAAGAGACGCCAGGTTTTCGAAGAATCCAGAGGTGCCAGTGGCGCCTCTGGAAAATTAGAAATTGGAATAGAGGTATTTAAACCTATTTTTTTGCAGGCCACTCGATATAAGGGAACCAAGGCAAAGCTAAAACCAAACATCAGGACGACAGCCAGTGTCAGAATAGCAATTGTTTTACGCTGCGCCTTTTCCTTTTGCATGCCTTCAGCCCTAAACTAGCTGCGGTGGTTCAGTAAAACTATGGTAGGGCGGCGGTGAACTGAGAGTCCATTCTAGACCATGAGACCCTTCCCACACGCGCGCATCTGCTTTTTTTCCTTTTTTGCAGATCGTCCTGATAACATTGTAGAGGAAAATTAGCTGGGCAAAACCAAAAGCAAAGGCACCAATGCTCGCTGCCATATTAAAAGTTGTATATTGTAAGGCATAATCAGCAATACGGCGCGGCATGCCGGCGAGCCCCAAGAAATGCATCGGGAAAAAAGTCAGGTTGACAGCAATTACCGAAAGCCAGAAATGTAATTGTCCCAGAAATTCATTGTAATAATGGCCCGTCCATTTGGGAATCCAGTAATAAATCGCCGACAAAATAGCGAACATCGCCCCAGTGACAAGCACATAATGAAAATGGGCAACAACAAAATAGGTATCTTGATATTGATAATCTGCTGGTACGATAGCCAACATCAAGCCTGAGAAACCGCCAATAGTGAATAAAACGACAAAGGCGAGGGAAAATAACATCGGCGTTTCAAAGGTCAAGGCCCCACGAAACATGGTGGTTACCCAATTAAACACTTTCACACCCGTTGGCACAGCAATCAACATGGTCGCATACATAAAATAAAGCTGTGTTCCCAAAGCCATGCCGGAGGTAAACATATGATGTCCCCAGACAATGTAAGAGAGAAAGGCTATAGTAGCCATGGCTATAATCATGGAGTGATGGCCGAAAAGTTTTTTACGACTAAAGGTTGGTATCACTTCAGAAACAATACCGAAAGCCGGCAAGATCATAATATAAACTTCTGGATGGCCAAAGAACCAAAAGAGATGCTGAAACATGACTGGATCTCCGCCACCGGCAGCATTAAAAAATGCTGTCCCAAAATGGCGATCAAATAAAACCATGGTTACCACACCGGCTAAAACTGGCATCGCGCCAATCAATAAAAAGGAAGTGATCAACCACGACCAAACAAAAAGCGGCATTTTCATGAGAGTCATGCCCGGCGCTCGTAGGTTGAGGATAGTTGCAATAATATTAATGGCACCCAAAATGGAGGAAATACCCATCATATGGATAGCTACAATTACAAAGTCTGTGCTTGGCGGACCAAATTGTGAGGAAAGTGGTGCATACATAGTCCAGCCAAAATCAGGACCCTGTCCGCTGACGAAATAAGTACTCAGCAATAAGGTAAAAGCAAAAGGTAAGAGCCAAAAGCTCCAGTTATTTAAACGCGGCAAAGCCATATCTGGCGCGCCAATCATGAGAGGAACCATCCAGTTAGCCAGCCCTACAAAAGCAGGCATAATTACGCCGAAAATCATGATTAGACCATGAGTGGTCACCACCTGGTTGTAAAAACTGGGCGTAATAAAATTCATTCCGGGCTGAAATAATTTGGCTCGAATAATCAAGGCTAAACTACCGCCTACAAAAAGCATCACAAGGCTAAAAACCATGTATAAGGTGCCAATATCTTTGTGGTTGGTTGTAAAAACCCAACTGCTTAACCACGGTAGCAGCCCTTTTTTTGCAAGAGAGGGATGTTCGTGTGACATAGTTTTATAGCTCCCTTAATTACTTAATTTGTCGTTGGAAGACTTGCTGCTTTCTTCGCCACTTCAATATCCTGTGGCTGAACCACGGTATTGGTATTATTGCCCCAGGCATTTCTCTCATAAGTAATGACAGCCGCTAATTCCTCATTACTCAATTGATCTTTGAAAGCTTGCATCGCCGTACCTGTTTTGCCATTTAAAACGAGCTGCACATGTTGATCAAGCGGTCCAGTTGCAATCTTACTCCCTTTCAAAGCTGGAAAGGTCGGTGGCATGCCCAAACCAGTCGGTTGATGACACATGGCGCAACGATTGAGAAAAGTCTTTTCACCTAATTGCAGCAATTCGTCTTTGCTGAATTTTTTAGTTGCAGTTTCTGTAGCACTTGGCGTATTTCCAGGTGGCCTTGCCCCTGCGGTTGCAGAAAGAGTGGTTGCAGGAGCAGTTTGAGCTGTATTAGCCTCTGCCGCTGTTGAAGCAGCAGTTGGAACAGTCTTCGCTTCGGCAGTTTTTGCTTCCGCTACCTTCGTTTTTGTTGAAGTCTTCGTTTTTGTTGCAGCCTTGGCCTTGGCCTTAGTCTTAGTTGAAGCCGGAAGAGCCTTCGTTTCTGTCGCTTCTGCTGGCTTTGTTTCCGCAGAAGCAGGTTTAGCCTTAGCCAGAGCTTCAGTAGCTGCCGTTATTTCAGCAACTGACTTCCCTTCTTTCGCCGCTTGAATTTGAAGCGGTTGTACGAGGGTATTCGTATTATTACCAAAAGCATTTCTTTCATAAGTAATAACCGCAGCCAATTCCACAGCACTCAGCTGATCTTTAAAAGCTTGCATGGCCGTACCCGGACGACCATTTAAAACGGTATGGATATGCTCTGCCTCCGGACCCGTAGCCGTTTTACTTCCCTTGAGAGCTGGGAAGGTTGGCGGCATGCCCAAACCAGTCGGTTGATGACAGGCCGCACACACTCGGTTGTAAACGGCTTCGCCCTGCTGCATTAATTCTTTAAGGGTCCATTGCTTGCTTAGGTCTTCTGTCCCAGTCTTTTCTCCTTTCTGTTCGGCAACCCAATCCTTATATTGTTCTTCCGTTGTAGCAACCACAACGATCGGCATATAAGCATGATTCATCCCACAGAGCTCGGCACATTGCCCATAATAAGTGCCGGGTTTTTCAACTCGCGTCCAGGCTTCGTTAATAAAACCCGGCACGGCATCCCGTTTTATTCCCAAATCAGGCACCCACCAGGAATGAATGACATCATTCGACGTCACTAAAAATCGAATCTTTTTATGAATAGGCACAAGCACGGGATGATCCACTTCCCGCAAATAATGTTCATCTTTCGCTGCATTTTTAAACATTTGCTCGTAGGGGGTAGAAAGATTGCTATAAAAACTCACGCCGTCTTCCAGATATTCATAATGCCATTTCCATTGATAGCCGGTAATTTTAATTGTCAGATCTTCATTTTCAGTGTTATACATGTTGATTAAAACCTTGGTAGCGGGAACAGCCATTACCGCCAAAATGACAAAAGGAAGAATCGACCAAAATATTTCTAAAGAAAGATGTTCATGGAATTCTGAAGGCTTCACACCCAAGGATTTTCGGTGATTCACAATGGCATAAAGCATCACACCAAAAACTACTACACCAATGCAGACACAAATCCAAAAGATAGTCATGTGTAATTCAAAAATATCATGACTGATGGGTGAAACACCTTCTGTCAGATTAATCTGCGCGTTAGCAAAAACTGCCTGGCTTGCTAAAAGAAAGCTGAAGCAGATAAATTTCAGTAAACTGTCCATATTACTCCTTCTACTTGGAGCTTTAAAAATGGGATGAATTATAACGTTAGTTCTGTTGTAATAAAATATAAATTATTATTTAGGGGGGTAGAAATATCATGAGCGAATTAAAAGAGCAACAATCTATTAATAACCCCTTTGGCGCGGAACTGATACAAGCCATGCTTCGAGAAAAACGTTCTGAAAAACGCTGGAAAAATTTCCGATTTTTTGCCTGGTTCTCCTTAATTTTATTTTTTACCTGGCTCGCTTTGAGTTCCAATTATGTCTCGCCACCTTCTCTCGACTCTGGCTATGTGTCCTTGATTCAACTGTCGGGAACCATTGAACCCGGCAGCGACTTTTCTGCAGAAACCATCGTTCCTGCACTCAAACAAGCTCTCGCAGACGAAAGGGCTAAGGGTCTTATTCTGACAATTAATTCCGGCGGCGGCACACCTGTGCAGGCTTCCATCATTCATGATGCTATTCTCTCCTTGAAAAAAAAATATCATAAAAAGGTAGTGGTCGTTGGCGAAGATTTTCTGGCCTCTGGGGCTTATTATGTGGCAGTAGCAGCGGACCAAATTTATGTCAATCCCAATACTATCACAGGATCGGTTGGCGTGATCATGAAAGGCTTTGGGTTTACCGATCTTTTGAATAAATTAGGCATTGAAAGACGGGTTTACATGTCAGGGATAGCGAAGGATCGTTTGGATCCTTTTCTTCCGCAAAATAAAGATGATGTTGATAAAGCCAATCAAATGCTCGGCGAGGTGCAGGAAAACTTTAATCAGGCTGTGCTAGAAGCAAGACGAGGAAGATTGCATGCTGATCCGGCTACACTCTTTAATGGTGATTTTTGGTCGGGCACAACGGCGCTTAAATTAGGTTTAGTGGATGGCTTAGGCAATTTAATAGATGTAATGGATCGGGAATTTAAAGTGGCTCACTATAGAAACTATACGCCCTCTGGTTCATTCTTCAATAAAGTAGCTGGCTCTTTTGGAACCTCGCTTGCTAGTTTTATTAAAACCTTAGCTTAAGGCTAAGTAAGTATTTGGTTAACCCCTTACTCTGTCATGCCAGCACG
>CAYXNR010000064.1:0-1366 GCA_964466595.1 uncultured Coxiellaceae bacterium
ATTTATAAGGAATAAATAAAATGGTCATCACCAATACTAAAATTCCTAGCAGTAAAAGGGTGGTAAAATTTCCGTGCCAATGGAAATAAAGTGTTATGTAGCTACCAAGGACTGGCGCAATAGCAACCGCAGTATTTTTTGCACCATTTAACATGGCCATCCAAAACTGTTGTTGTTTAAGTGGATAAGAATCAGCAATAATGAGAAAACTTAAGATTGCAGGCGCTGCTATTCCTATGCCCTGTATAAATCTACCGGCAAGAAGAAATGAATAAGATGGTGCCCACAAGCAAAACACACTACCAACAATAAAAGTAATCAGACCAAGCAAGATAATCGGTTTTCGTCCATAGTGATCAGCGAGACCACCGACAATGAATAAGCTAAGGCAATACCCTATAAAATTAACAGATAATAAGGCCTCTACCAAAAATGGCGACAGATGAAAATGGCTTTGTAACTCAGGAAAGCTTGGTACGAAGAGATCAAACTCCATGCCAGCGAGTAAATCCATCAAAATGACAGTCATTAAAATCAAATTCTTGGTAAGGCTTACTTGTTTCATCACCCACCTACTTTACTTTTTCCGTTTTCGAGTCACGTAACAACTTATTAATTAATATCAAAATATTCACTTTTTCCTGCGCATGAGGCATACAACTATGCCCAATAAGGCAGATCTTCGATGGTTTACTGGATTTGTTCTTCATATCTTTTGCCTTAATAAGCTTTGCTGTCAATGCTTCTTTGATTAAGCGAGAATGATGGCCCCGAAATTAATAGATAGCAAATTTCTAACCCATTCAATTTAATGTTCTTTTTTTAAACCGATAAATAATAAAAATTCCTTAAGAATTCCTTAATAAATGTGCTTTATTATTTGTCTATTAATTTAATTTGGTATTAATATTATGCATAAAAGAAAATTATCCAATGAACATCCTGAGAGCGGAGTATCTTCTAAGGCCCGATCGGCTTTTAATGAAGTGCCACCGCAAGAGCCAGAAGTGGAAGCGAAACATGCGGAAGCGGAAGCACCAGCTGAAGGTAGATCAAGAGTAAAACGCGAAAAGATTACGATAGTCAGGGGATCTGAACAAAGTGTTCCCTTACCAGTTGTTCAAGAAGGAATATCAGAGGACCAACAGCTATTATTAGCAAGACAGCAACTTGCTCAGCTAATGGCACTGATTAATGTTAATCAACCTAATTTAGGAATCTACTCACGAAATGAGTTAGGCCAATTTATGGGTGCTAATCTTGGACAGGTTGGGATAGAAGAAGCTTTACTAGCACAGGTTAGAGCACAACAAACTTTTTTAGCACAGGCTAGAGCGCAAGAAACTTTTTTAGCACAGGCTAGAGC
>CAYXNR010000064.1:1466-9226 GCA_964466595.1 uncultured Coxiellaceae bacterium
AAACTTTTTTAGCACAGGCTAGAGCGCAAGAAACTTTTTTAGCACAGGCTAGAGCACAAGAAACTTTTTTAGCACAGGCTAGAGCAGAAGAAGATTTTTTAGCGCGTATTAGGAGTGAAAGAGACTTATTTCTACATAACAAAGCCGAAAAAACTGCAGCAGCGCTGGCTAGAGCTCGAGCTGCTTTAGCAGCGGAAGAAAGAGCAGATGCGGCTTCAGTAGTTCAAGCTAGAACAGAAGCAGCTCCAGTAGTTCAAGCTAGAACAGAAGCAGCTCCAGTAGTTCAAGCTAGAGCAGAAGCAGCTCCAGCTAGAGCAGAAGCAGCTCCAGTAGCTCCAGCAGCTCCAGTAGCTCCAGTAGCTCAACCAAGAGCAGAAGCCGCCCCAGTAGCAGAGGCCAGTCTTTTTTCTCAAGATGTTCCAGGAATCGATCATAATGAATTTAAAGAGTTTTCACCCTGGAGGCACAAAGAAGTAAGAGATAGCTTGCTTTTAGAGCACACTATTTTTAGCTCTGAAGAAAACCATCCGGATAATTCTGATGAGGAAATATCTGCGCTTAGATCACGGAAAACTAAAAAATAAATTTGAGGTACTAATTTTATGCCTTACAAAAATAGAAAAAAACTAGTGCATCCAGTAACTGGAGAAGATTATGAGGGAGAAGGAGCTATTAGCTTGCACGAATTCAAAAGAAAAAATAACAGAGTGAATCCGGCTGACGGAACACCTTTTTCAGGCGAGGGTTCAATTACAAAAGATGAATATAATAAAAGAAGATTAGTGCATCCGGTCGACGGAACACCTTATTCCGGTGAGGGTGCCATGAGATGGGATAGTTATAGAAAAAAGATGAGAAAGCTCGAGCGCTCTAAAGTCGAAAGAGATTCTACCTCAGAGTCTGAGGGTGAGAATGATGCTAATTTAGAAAATAAAATCAGAGGAAAGAGACCAGCTTCCTCAAGTGGATCTGTTGCCGATAAAACAGTAGAAAAAAATCAAAGTAGACCTAAACGCAAAGTAAGAGCTCAGTCTGTAGATGCTGATTCGAGTGAATCTAATGAAGATCAGGATGAAGAAGCTGCTGCTTCAAGTGCACCTCTTGCCAATGAAAATAAAAAACGAGTCAAAATTAAAGGAGAAAAAAGTGCGCGCAAGAATACGAGTAAAGCTAAGCGTAAACCAAGAATAAAGCGGACAAAGACTAGTGCTGAGCCTGATGTTATCCCACCAGCTCTGTCTCCTGCTGTTATACCACCAGCTCTGTCTTTAGCTGTGCAACAAGTTACTCAGTTTAATCAATTGTCACATCAGCGTAATTTGATCTTCCAACAAATGATGGGGGCTAATATCGCGCTCCAGGTTGGAGAGCAAGATCTGGTGTTAGCACGGGCTAGAGCGCAAGTTTTAGAGCAAACTAGAGCACAAGAATTAGAGCAGGCTAGAGCACAAGAATTAGCAGCACAAAAAGATTTAGCACAGGTGTTAGCACAACAAGCCAGCATCGTTCAAGAAACTTTATCAGGACAGGCTAGAGCAGGGCAAGGAGCTATATTAGAATTTGCTAGGGCCCAGCAAGGCTCATTAGCAGCAGCACAAGCTCAGGGAGGAAGAGCAGCAGCTTCATTAGATTTAGCGCAAGCTAGAGGACGACAATTAGCAACGCAAGCTAGAGTACAACAAGCCTTAGTGCAGAGTTTATTAGCGCAGGAAAAAAGAAGAGCTCAAGAATCTTTATTAGGACAGGCTAGAGTAGCGCAAGGAGCCTTAGAGTTTGCTAGAGCTCAGCAAGCCTCATTAGCACAAGCACAAGCACAAGCACAAGCACAAGCACAAGCTCAAGCTCAAGCTCAAGCACAAGGAGGAGCAGAAGCTTCATTTTCGACAGCTTTTACAAGTGCTCCAAGCTTTGGGGCTGAAGTCAATCCGGAGAGAGAGCTTCCGCTAAGCCAAGAAAATTTGAGTGAACCAGCAGATCCATGGGGGTTTGGTGCACAAAACAGCTTGTTTTTACAACAAAGCATTTTTAGGCATAGGCAGGGCCAACAAAATCTAGAAAATCATCTAGCTAATCAAAATGAGGTATCTGTTAGAGAAGCAGAAGAATATTATAATGATTTACTTCAAGAAGACAGAGCTTTTGTAAATAGTTTTAAATCAGATTGATTGGAGGGGGGGCAAGATTTGACCCCACCATCTGTTTGTTTTTTCCTATTTCAATGATAGAATATCTTGTTTTTTAACTATTTCATCTTTCGTCTATAAAATCTAAAATCTTATCCTTTCTTTGCGCGCCCCACTCATCAATTTAAAGAGATCCTTATGCTACAAGAAGAAGCATTTAAGCTATTAAAAATGGGAAAGAATATTTTTCTAACCGGCGAGGCCGGTTCAGGCAAGACCTATTTGCTCAATAAATATATCCATTATCTGCGGGAGCATCAGATCAAAGTAGCGGTCACGGCATCAACGGGGCTGGCGGCGACACATTTGCAAGGCTTAACCATCCATTCTTGGTCGGGTATGGGGGTGAGAACCTGCCTCAGCGATAAAGATCTTGAAAAAATCCTGGATTCCGATCGAATCAAGCGCCATTACAGAAAAAATCGTGTTCTCATTATTGATGAAATCTCTATGTTACATAAACATCAATTAAATATGGTTGATACCATCTCCAAACAGCTCTTGAAAAGCAACCTAGCCTTTGGTGGTATGCAAGTTATCTTGTGCGGTGATTTTTTTCAATTGCCGCCTATTTCTTCTCAGGAAGTAGCACAGGAAAAGCAATTTGCCTTTGAGGCAGAAGCTTGGAAAAATGGAGACTTTCATATTTGCTATTTAGAGGAGCAATATCGTCAAGAAAATGATCCCCTCCATGCTATTTTGAAAGATATTCGCAATGGTGTAGCCGGCGAGCATACCAAAATTCCCCTGCGCACGCGTTATAAAAAAGAACCGGAAGGCAAGACCAAACCCACGAAGTTATATTGCCGCAATATCAATGTTGATCTCATTAATGAACAAGAACTCAAAAACCTCAATAGTCCTGAAAAAATCTTCCAGATGGAGAGCACTGGCTTTAATCAAACTGTCGAAGGCTTAAAAAGAAGCTGTCTCGCTCTTGAAACCTTGAAATTAAAAGTTGGCGCCGAAGTCATGTTCATTAAAAATGATCTTCAGGGTAGATATGTGAATGGCACGCGCTCTGTCGTGATCGGCTTTGAAAAAAGTCCGGAGGGCTGGCCTCTTGTTAAAACCTATGATGAGGAGGTGCTGACTGTTTATCCGGAAGAATGGAAATATGAGGATAATGGAATTGTTCGTGCGCTGATCACCCAAATTCCCCTTCGCTTGGCTTGGGCGATCACTATTCATAAATGCCAGGGTATGACCTTGGATGGGGCGGAAATAGATCTTGGAGATGCTTTTGAGCCGGGTATGGGCTATGTGGCCTTGTCACGGGTGCGTAAGTTGAGTGGTTTAAAATTAATGAATTTGAATGAAATGGCTTTGAAAGTACACCCTCTTATTTTGCAGCAAGATAAAATTTTTCAAGCCAGTTCAGCAGAGGTTGCAGCAGCCTTAGGGAAGTTAAGTGAGGAGGAGTGCTTGGCTTTGCAACAAGAAACCTTAGTTCAGCGATTTAAAGGAGAGACACTCAAATTAGCGAAATCGCGTAAACCAAAACGTGAAAAGAAGAAAAAAGAAAAAGCAGTTCCAACACATCTGCAAACTTTGGAACGCTTAAAACAAAAACAAGCGCTAGCAACAATTGCTATTGAGCGTTCTATTTCTATCCGCACTGTATTGGGCCATCTTGAAAAACTGAAAGGCTTAAAAATGCTGACAGAGGCGGATCTCGAATTTTTAAGGGCTAATCTAGCTGAGCCTGATTTTTCTGCTATTTTTGCGGAAGTGCGTGCTTCAGAAAATGGCTGGCTGAGACCTGTTTATGATAAATTTGAAGGAAAATATACTTATGAAAGTATTCGCTTGGTGCGCTTGTTTGTGAGTTGAGCCAGAAAAAAGGTTTGAACTCCGAGCTCTGCAAATAAGTAGCAGAAGCAAGTGCTACTAGCGTTTGAGCGTTTTTGTTTCGATGCCAAGCGGGCTTTTTTCGATATCGTTGCTGTTAAGCAGCCCAAAGCTTCTGCGCACATTAGCTAAAAATGGTCTATTCCCCTTGAGCAAAGAACGGGTATCAGCAAATAAGGAGCCTGTTTTATTGAGATAGGCTTTAGTATTAGCAAAGATCTTTCGCTTATCTATTAATAAGGCTCGTGTTTCTGCGAATAAGCTGGGATAGGTGCTTACTTTTCCTGCGAGCGTCGAATCATAGTGCTCGCTGTGATATACAACCTGATCTTGAGGGCCAAGGCGCTCAAAGGCCTGCAGCGTTTTTAGATATTTTTTATCTACTGAGTGATAATGATAATCACCGGAAAGCGGATCATGAACAGCAATTCTGATCGCTGATTTTTGATCGATGGGAGCCGGTGCCTTCATTAGCTTTGTGAATAGAACTCTATTCCTATCGCTTGGACTGAGAGAAATAATTTGAGGCAAAGCTTGTTTATTTTTTATTACCTGAAAGTCATCCCATTGTTCTAGAGAAGCAGCTAAAGAAATCCTTCGGCTTTCTATTTGAACTTGAATAGTGCCGAGTACCATGGCCTTTGGTAAGACCCGCTTTTTCAAAGCTTCATCGATATTTGAAAAATCAATATTGATCTGTTTGCAAATTTTCCAGCCAATATAATTGCTTTCTACCTTAAAATGATGTCGATAAAATATTCCCATTTCTTCGTGCCAGGTTTTTGCATTAGAGATAAAACGTAGGTTTAAAAGAAAGACCTCAAATTCACTTTGACTCAGATCATAGTTCTTATCTGACTGCGAGCGCTCAATAAATTCTTTTAAAGAGTGTTGCTGAATGTAAGATTGATAAAAACGATATCGAGGCTTATTATCCAAATCTATATATTGGATGACAATAAAGTTATGTGCGAGCGAGTGGCTTCTAAAGTTATCTTCGTCGCCATTCCAAATACAGCCTTCAAGACTGATATTATAGGTGTAAATCTCGGCTGTAGCGCTCTCTTGCAAGGCTAGTGCATGCTTATGAATTTGGTCATTTAATTCCTTAAGACTAATACGAGTTGAATGTTGGTATTGCAAACCATGTATAGCGGCTAGCAAGCCTTTTGTTGTAACCCCACAGGCATGGATTGAAGCTTCATGCGCTATAAGGTATTGAGGGTAATCTGAGGCGTTTTGCGGGAGAGCATCTTGTTTTTCTTCAAGATTTTTCTGAGACTGGACAGTTAAAAAGTAACGTGGATAAATTTCATCTTTTGGCTGAAGGGCTAGCTGTTTAATTCGGGAGAAAAGCTCTTGAATGGGCATAATGAACTCATTATACTAAATAAATAGAGGTTATTTATTATAAATTAAATGGTGAGGAGCGCTAGCTATTTCTCTTCCAAAAATTTCTCTAGATCATCCTAGCTTAAGCCTTGAAACAAAGATTCAAGAAGTGAGCGCAAGCTTCTTGAAGACCTTTGGGTTTAATTATTTTCAATATCTAAGATGTTTTGCGGATGGCTCAATAGGCTTGCTCACAAACAATACCTGTCTCATTAAATATTTTCAGCAACTAGATCATTCTCCCCTTGTTTTTTCATCCTTTGAAAATGAGCATGAAAATGCACATTCTTATTGGTTTTTATGGGATGAGGACTTACCTGAAGCACCAGTCCAAATAGCAAGAGAGAAGTTTAATATTCGCAATGGACTAACCTTAGTCAGGCGTTCAAAAAATTACTATGATATGATTGCGGTGGCCTTGCCAAGTGAGCAAGCTAATCCGGGTCGTTTTTATCTCAATAAACTGAAGGCCATTGAGCAGTTTGCTAATGAGTTCGATGCCAATAATCAAGATTTAATTAAATTGATGAATAAAAATCCCATTGCACTGCCGGAGGCTTGTCGTGATGCGAATTACGAAAGTATCTGTTTAACAAAAGGAAGGCTGAAGGTTGCTGGAAAATATGGGATGACGTATATAACAACGCAGGAATTAGCCTGCTTAAGATTGTTTATTCAAGATGCTTCACATAAAAAAATTGCTCAAGCGCTCGAAATCTCCTCGCGTACAGCTGAGACTTATCTTCTCCGGGTTAAACAAAGAACAGGACTGGCTACTCGTAGCGAAATCGAGCGTATGCTGTCTCTTGGTTTGTCTATATAGTTGTCCGTGTTGCTTACGGACAGACCGCTATTTTTTCAATCATTATAATTCGCTACTTACAATCCATTAATGAAGGAGTTAAGTGATATGAAGATGGCAGAAAAAAATCCAGCAAATGAATTATTAAAGCAATTTTGTGAAGGGTACAAGAGCCGTGATTTAAAGGCTTTACTTCAGCTCTTTACAAAAAATACGAATATGTGGGGTTCGGGTCTTGATGAATATCGCGTGGGCTTAAAAGAAGTTGAGGAACAATTAAAACGCGAATGGAGTCAATCTGAAAAAGGTGAAATTACAGTGCTATCCTTTGTTCCCGCGCCGGCAGATGCTTTGTGGTCAGCAGCGCTTTGTCAGGCAAAAATTACTATTGCTGGTAGGGAACATATTTTTGAGCATTTACGCGGAACGATTGTTATAGAAAAAGAAAATGGTGCTTGGAAAATTTCACACATGCATGCCTCATTTCCTGATTATAGAAATCCAGAAAATGGGTCTTTTCCGGTTGATGGTTAGTTATTTTTGGGGGGAGGGAACGTATCCCTCTCTTGTGGTTTTCCTCCGATATCTACATCTCTATGGGTTGTACTTGAAGTGGCTGTAGAAGAGGGACTTGTTGGGGGAGTCGGAGCTGGGGAATTTTCAGGGGATGGAGTAGAGGATGGAGGAGTAGCAGAAAGTAACTTGCCTGTTGAACTCAAACCCGATCGCCCTGGTGATAAAGAATCGCTAGTGCTTGGTCTCAAACCAAGACCTCTCAATAAACACCTTGAGGCATCTAATAATAAAAGAGGGGCATTTAATACAGCCAATGCTGCTAATTGAATAAAATTTTTCGCGAGTAGAGTAACTATTATTATAGATGCATAGGTAGCTTTTGTGTACAGATCAATAATAACCGGTGTTAAAGCCAAAGCGCCTAAAGGTAAAAGGGTTAATAATCTGGGTATAAATAAGAAGGCGGTTAAAGCCTGCTGTGTTCTAGTCTGTGGCCAAGTAAACATGGTTTTTAGTGAGTGACAAACTTGCTTAAACCACTCTGTGCAACTAAAAAAATCCTTCGAAAAATTACGAAGATATTCTTCCGGCTTGTGTTGTCCGCCACTATGAAGATACACTAATAAATCTATAAATATACTGAAAAGAGAATTTAGATCCAGAATGAAGAGTGCTGCCAGCTTACTCAAAAAATAGATAGCTTTTTGTAAGGCTGAAGTGAATTTTTCTAAGATAAAAAACAGCCCGGAGGTGAGATATTCAATAAGAGCAGGATAGTGTTTTAAGTTATTACTCCCCTTTTGGATTGGGGTTTGAAAAGCATATTCTGATTTTATAGACTCATCTATGACATTGTCCGCGCGAGAAAGCATAAAAAAGACATTATCCGCGTGAGAAAGCATAAAAAATTCCTCTTGTGTTTCTCTGTTTGGTACAAAAATCATTTTTGTTATTCTGGGCCTGTCATTCTGAGCGCAGCGAAGAATCTGTATCTCATTGATAATTCAGATCATTCG
>CAYXNR010000065.1:0-9122 GCA_964466595.1 uncultured Coxiellaceae bacterium
CCGATAATTTTGGGGTACACTTTCACAAATTGACTCAGATGCGTCAAGATGTTTTTATGCCCTAAATGCAGGCGGATTCCATTATCTAGGGTTAGGTGCCACAGTTGATAAGGCGTCAACTCTAGTGACGTTATTTTAGCATGTAATGGTAGCAATTCACGATTAAAATCATTAAAAAATTGCAACATCAGTCCCTGTGTTCCATCTGGACCAAAGAAATGGGGTAAATGAGCCGGACTGGTATATTCCCCAGGTCTAAAGAGGTCGCCGTTAGCACTTAAAAGACTACCATCGTGCCAATGTGCAATGGGCTCGTGTTCTGCAATAGTGATATTGACTCGGTCGGGCCAAATACGCTTAATGGTAATTTTTTCAACCCAAGAAAACTGATGCAACCTATCCTGGATGAGCTCCATATCCACTGTAAAAAAATTATGCGCCACGAGAGGCTTTAAAAGATTTTGTAGCTCGGCGTGATCCACATGCTGGGCACCATAAACCTGGACGAATTGGACGGGGAAATAATAATTTTTATGAAAGCTACGATAGGCTTCAAAACTAAGAACCAAAAAACTACCGATAAGAAGGAGTTTTAAAAATAACTTCCCTATTCGGAGCATTTTTCTTCCTCACCGGGTTGATCTTCCTATCATACACACTTCTGGAATTAAACATATACCCTGTTTTTTTTCAACGACCGCTTTAATTTCTTCCACTAAGCTTTCAATCTCTGTGGCTGTTGCGCTTCCCTCATTAATAATGAAATTAGCATGTTTTTCCGAAACGACTGCCCCTCCTTTTTTATATCCCTTCAGGCCACAGAGCTCAATCAAGCGCGCCGCATAATTTTGCGGCGGGTTGCGAAATACGGAGCCGCAGTTAGGTAAGCCTGTGGGCTGAGAAGCATTGCGTTTTTCAAGCAGCTGTCGAATTTTTTCTAAGGCTTCTGTCTTGTTGCCCGCTTTAGCCTGAAAATATCCGGCGACAAACCATTCTTCAGGCGGTTTTTTTACCCGGCGATAGGCTGCTTCAAAATCGGAAGCCGGTCGCAGGCAGAAGCTGCCTTGACGATTAATTGTTTCGATGGGAAACATATTGCCAGGTTTCGCCGCCATAGCAGCCTGCATTCATCGCCAAGGCGCCGCCTACTGTTCCCGGTATGCCTGCCATAAATTCCAAGCCTTCCAGAGCTAAACGAGCTGTGAAACGCGCAAGCTGGGCACAAGAAACCCCGGCTTCAGCACGAATCAAATTCCTTTCTTGCCTTAATTGATTCAAGCTGCCCTGCGTGATGATCACAGCCCCCTCTAAGCCGCCATCACGAACGAGGGTATTGCTTCCAAGACCCAGCCAATGCAGCTTCAATTTCGAAGGAAGTAGCTGCAGAAAATGGGAAAGGTCATCACGATCCTCCGGCAGATAAAGGAAGTCAGCCGGACCACCGACACGCCAGGAGGTATAAGGCGCTACCGGTTCATCCAATAGCAAACGGCCGCGAAGTTCTCTAACCGCTTCAGTCCAACCGCTTTCTTTTAAACGGGCAAGGATCTGTGGAGAAAGAATAGTTTGCTGTCGCTCCATCAGGCTACCTGATCTAGCGCTGAGTTGGCAAGCTGGGCAGACATGGCACCAATATCCCCTGCACCTTGCATTAGTAAAATATCGCCATCACGTAAAACGCTTTGAAGCGTTGAAGGCAAGAGTTCTTTTTTCTCTATAAAGATAGGTATTAATTGGCTTTTTTGACAAATTCCTTTGATTAAGGATTTGCCATCTGCGCCAGGTATATAAGCTTCACCCGCGGAATAAACATCGAATAAGAGCAAGGCATCGACCTGTGATAAGATCTCGCAGAAATCTTGAAAGAGATCCTTTGTTCGAGTATAGCGATGAGGCTGATAAACCATGACAAGACGTCTGCCTGGCCAGCATTGTCTTGCAGCTTCAAGTGTTACTTGAATTTCGCGAGGATGATGGCCATAGTCATCTAAGAGCGTAACCTGACCGCCTTGTTTTAAAGCAAAATCACCATAGATTTGAAAGCGTCGCCCCACTCCACCAAAGTTTTCCAAAGCACTTAAAATAGCCTCATCGGCAATTTTTAACTTTGTTGCAACAGCAATCGAAGCTAAAGCATTTAAAACATTATGATGCCCTGGTAAGTTCAAGGTAACCTTGAGATCTTCAGCCCCTTTTCGCTCCACCCTAAATTGGGTTTGTGTTCCCTTATAAATAATTTCAGAAGCGATAAAATCAGCTTCCTTGCTAAAGCCATAGGTCAGGTAAGAGCGTGGTATTTGCGGTAGGATTTCCCGAATACCGGGATCATCGATACAAAGCACGGCTAAACCATAAAAGGGTAAACGCTGAACAAATTCAATAAAGGTTGAACGGAGCCGTGAAAAATCATGCTGGTAGGTTTCCATATGATCAGCATCAATATTGGTAATGACTGCCATCGTGGGATTGAGATATAAAAAAGAAGCATCACTTTCATCGGCTTCCGCAACAAGATATTGGCCACTGCCTAAGCGGGCCGTACTGCCAAAATGATTGAGTCGTCCCCCAATGACAAAGGTCGGATCCAGCTTAGCTTCCGCTAAAATACTGGCGATTAAGCTGGTAGTTGTTGTTTTTCCGTGGGTACCGGCAATAGCAATACCATAGTGAAAGCGCATCAATTCTCCTAACATTTCTGCGCGCGGCACAATAGGAATACGCTGGTTTTGTGCGGCAATCAACTCAACATTATCGAAGGAGACAGCAGAAGAGCGCACAAGCACATCAGCGCCTTGAATATTGCTTGCCTCGTGACCATAAAAAATAGTGGCTCCTAAATCCTGCAATCTTTTGGTTAGCGCATTCGCGCTGAGGTCAGAGCCTGAGACCTGATAACCCTGTCCGAGAATAACTTCGGCTATTCCTGCCATGCCTACCCCACCAACACCTACAAAATGAATATGTTGGATATGCCCCATTTTCATTAAATGAGGTGCTGTCTTATTAATCAAATGTTTCTCCTTATTGAATTAATTCTACAAGGCTATCTTACTAAGTAACGATTAAAAATGCGACAAAAATAGGCTAAGGAATTGTTGTAAAGATCCTTCACTTCGTTCAGGATGACAAGCTAAAGGTCTCTTCAGGATGACAAGCCAAAGGTCTCTTCAGGATGACAAGCTAAAGGTCAAGAAGATAAGACTACGCTAGAATCAAGCTCATTTACCAAAACTAATTCTTCTCGTACTGCCTGGGCGATATAAGCAGCCCAGCGTTCAACCTCAGTGACTTCTTTTCCCTCCACCATCACCCGGACACAGGCTTCTGTACCAGAGCGGCGAATGAGAACTCGCCCGAGTTTACCTAAGGATTGTTGCGCTGCATGTAAGGCTTTCTGAACACGTGGCTTATCTTGGACCTCTCCTTGGTCTTTTACCTTTATGTTGAGTAGAACTTGCGGATATTTATTTAGGCCTGAGTGCAGTTGCTTTAAGGATTGCTGAGTATGTCGCATAGCAGAAAGCACTTGGAGAGCGGTTATAATACCATCGCCTGTGGTAGCTGCCTCACGACAAATTAAATGCCCTGAGGGTTCGCCGCCTAAAAACCATTCTCGGTTTTCGAGTTCAGCGACAACATAGCGATCTCCAACAGGCACACGAATAAATTCGATATCTAAATGATGGAGAGCCTGCTCCAGGCCTAAATTAGACATCACCGTTCCAATCACGCCTCCTCGCAACAGACCCAGTTCTTTACGATGTTTAGCGATAATATAAAGCAGTTCATCACCATCTAAAAGTTTACCCTCGTGATCGACCATGACCACCCGATCGCCATCACCGTCAAGCGCAATGCCTAAATTAGCCTTTTCTTGTAATACTCTGTTTCTTAAGGCTTCTGGTTGAGTGGCACCGCAGGCCAAATTAATATTTAAGCCATTGGGTTCGGTGCCAATTTCAATGACCTCTGCTCCGAGTTCTTGAAATACATTGGGCGCGATATGATAGGCCGCACCATTAGCGCAATCGACAACTATTTTGAGGCCTTTTAAAGTAATATCGGAAGCAACTGTGCTTTTACAAAATTCAATGTAACGTCCCGGCGCATCAACGACACGGACTGCTTTGCCTAATTCAGCAGAATCCACCGTCGTCATGGGTTGCTCTAATTGCTGCTCAATCGCAAGTTCTAATTCATCAGGTAGCTTTTTGCCTTCGGAAGAAAAGAACTTCACCCCATTGTCATAATAAGGATTATGTGAAGCAGAAATTACGATGCCAGCCTGGGCTCGCAGTGTACGAGTTAAATAGGCAATAGCAGGAGTAGGCATGGGACCCAGCAAGAGGGTATTGACGCCAGCAGCAGAAAAACCGGCTTCGAGTACGGATTCAAACATATAACCTGAAATACGCGTATCCTTTCCAATAAGGACCTTTTTCGATTGCTGTCGCGTGAGGACTTTGCCAACAGCCCAGCCTAATTTTAAAATAAATTCGGGGGTAAAAGCTTGAGAACCAACCCGACCGCGAATACCATCTGTTCCAAAATAACGACGCTTGCTCGAAAGAGTTGTCTCAGGAGGAAGCGCTTGATTGTCTAGGCTAGAAAGATCTAGTTGGGGATTAAGTGGTTTCATCATGCGATAAGTCTAAGCCTGCATTATTGCTCTGATTAGTTGGCGGCGGAGAAATAGTAGCTGAAGGCTTGGGATGTTGTCCATTGTTAATGAGTGGCTCGCGAACAGTTCTTCCTTCCATCGCATCATGAATTTGATCGATATTAATCGTCTCGTATTTTACTAAAGCTTGCGCCATGTTGTGTAGGATGACTATGTTATCCTGTAATATTTTCTCAGCGCGTTTATAATTATTTTCGATGATCATGCGGACTTCATCATCAATTAAGCCTGAAGTTAATTCTGAGATTTCTTTATGACGCGTGACGGCATGCCCTAAAAAGACTTCCTCGTCATTACCTTCGAAGGTAAGTGGTCCCAATTTTTCTGAAAACCCCCATTTGGTAACCATGTTACGCGCAATTTCAGTTGCTTTTTGAATATCATTTGCAGCACCCGTTGTAACCTTCCCTATACCAAAAACCAATTCTTCAGCGATTCTGCCGCCAAAAAGACTGGAAATTTTGCTTTCAAGATATTCACGAGTGTAATTGTGCCGGTCTGTCTCAGGTAAAAACATGGTTACGCCCAAAGCTCTCCCTCGGGGAATAATGGTAACCTTATGGACTGGATCGTGTTCGGGTACACTTAAACCCACAATGGCATGACCCGCTTCATGATAGGCTGTTAATTTCTTTTCTTCCTCGCTCATCACCATCGAGCGTCGCTCAACGCCCATAATGACTTTATCTTTGGCTTTTTCAAAATCGTCCATCTCTACAACGCGCTTATTAGCACGAGCTGCAAATAAGGCTGCTTCATTCACAATATTTGCTAAATCAGCGCCTGAAAAACCAGGCGTGCTACGCGCAACAACGCTGACATCGACATCATCACCGAGAGGGACTTTGCGGGTATGAACCTTTAAGATCGATTCACGACCGCGAATATCGGGCAGGGAAACAATAACCTGACGGTCAAAACGTCCCGGCCGTAACAAGGCCGGATCTAAAACGTCGGGACGGTTGGTTGCGGCAACGACAATGACTCCTTCATTGCCTTGGAAACCATCCATTTCAACTAATAATTGATTTAAGGTTTGTTCGCGCTCATCATGTCCGCCGCCTAAACCCGCACCGCGATGACGACCCACGGCATCAATTTCATCAATAAAAATAATGCAAGGCGCTTGTTTTTTAGCTTGATCAAACATATCTCGGACGCGAGAGGCGCCGACACCAACAAACATTTCTACAAAATCTGAGCCCGAAATAGTAAAGAAAGGTACCTTGGCTTCACCTGCTACCGCCTTTGCTAGCAAGGTTTTCCCTGTGCCCGGCGGTCCAACTAAGAGAACGCCTCGAGGGATTTTACCGCCCAAGCGTTGAAATTTCCCAGGATCGCGGAGAAATTCAACTAATTCTTTCACTTCTTCTTTGGCTTCTTCGACACCGGCTACATCGGCAAAAGTAATTTTAACTTGATCCTCACCCAATAAACGGGCACGGCTACGACCAAAGGAAAAAGCACCGCCTTTACCTATGCCAGCTTGCTGTCTTAAGACATAAATCCAGATACCAATTAATACAATCCAGGGAAGCAAATTTAATAAGTGAATCCACAAGCCCGGTTGTTCTGGCGGCTTGCCTTTTACCACCACGCCTTTATCTAGCAAGAGCTGTAATAAATTGGAATCCTGATGCATCGGAAGATAGGTGATAAAAACTTTATTGTTATGAAAAACGCCTCTGACATTTTGTTCTGTGATTGTCACAGCGCGAACATTTCCCTGTTTAACATCAGTAATAAAAGAGGAATAACTGAGGCGCTCTTCAGAGGGTTGCTGTGGTCCAAAATTGTTAAATAAGGTGATAAGAATAATACCGATAACCATCCACAATAAAATCGTCTTAATCATATCATTCACTTGATGAACCCCTTAGCACCTGTTTTTGAGATAAAACCAAGAACTGGCTTACCTATATCTAGAATCATACCTGATCTAGAAAGGATAAACTACTTCCGTCCTCGAGCTACTATATAAATCTCCGGCGATCGTTCACGAGAAGCCTTTGGTTTTCGAATCAGTACTTTTTTGAAACAATTTTTCACTGCCTTTAAGAAGTCTTCAAAACCCTCACCTTGAAAGGCTTTGATCAAAATACCACCGCCCTCTGGTAGGATCTTGAGAGCGAATTCAAGCACGGCCTCTAAAAGATTTATTGAGCGCAGCTGATCCACGCTAGCTATTCCGCTAAAATTGGCTGCCATATCTGAAATGATCCAGTCTACCTGCGCTCCGTCGACGGCTTCCAGCACCTTGTGCTGGATCGCAAGCTCTGTAAAATCACCTAAAATAAATTCCACTCCAGGGAGCGGTTCTATCGGCAAAAGATCTAAGGCAATGATTCTTCCTTTTTTGCCAAGCAATTTCCGAAGGAGTTGCGCCCAGCCACCGGGAGCTGCACCTAAATCGATTACCGTCATTCCGGGTTGAAAGAGTCGATCACGGTCATGCAGCTCTTGTAATTTATAAACTGCTCGGGATCGATAGCCGCTTTTTTGCGCCTGCTTTACATAGGGATCAGAAAAATGTTCTCTTAACCACTGGCGGCTACTGGTAATCCGTTTAGGGCACATTATTTTAACTCACTCGCCCAGACAACAGCGGAGCTTCAACTCTGCGAGCAAGATAGCTCGTCTCTCTCTAGACATATTCAACCTTCGTAATCTCATAAATAACCAGTTGATCGGCTGTTTTCAGTTCTACCCTATCGCCGACATATTTCCCCACCATCGCTCGAGAGATGGGTGAAATAACAGAAATCTTATTCTGATTTAAATCCGCCTCATCTTCTCCCACTATGGTATAGGTCACCGCTTCTTCAGAAGCAGTTTGGATTAAACTAACGGTGGCGCCAAAGATAACCTTGCCGGCATTTTCAATTTGCGTCACATCAATAATTTGAGCCACTGATAATTTAGCTTCAATTTCTTGGATACGTCCTTCAATAAAACCCTGTGATTCGCGAGCAGCATGATATTCCGCATTTTCTTTCAGGTCGCCATGCGCACGTGCTTCAGCAATTGCCTGAATAACCTTCGGTCGCTCTGTGGATTTAAGGTGCTCTAATTCTTTGCGCAATTGTTCTGCACCTAGCTTGGTCATCGGTACCCGACTAATCGTCATAAATTAATCCTCAAATAGATGATTAAAACTTCATGTCTTCAAAAAATTTTTTTACCTTATCAAACCAGGATGTCACTTGGGGATTGTGCTTTTTCGTGTTAGTTGTTGATAAGGTAGCCTCAAATTCTTTTAGAATTTCTTTTTGCTTCGCGGTTAAGTTGACTGGTGTTTCTACGCTGATTCGGCAAATGGTATCGCCTTTTGCTCCGCCACGAACAGCAGGCACGCCCATTCCTCGCAAGCGAAAGGCTTTTCCGGTCTGTGTTTCAGGCGGTATTTTTAATTGCACTCGACCACTTAAGGTTGGTACATCGAGTTCTCCGCCTAAGGCAGCAAGCGTATAGCTGATCGGCACATCGCAATATAAATCCTTGCCCTCACGTTCAAAAATAGGATGGGGCTTGAGATGAATTTCAACATAGAGATCGCCTGGCTGCGAGCCCGCCTCTCCGGCTTCGCCTTCTCCTGCTAAGCGAATCCGATCACCGGTATCAACGCCCGCGGGTATTTTAACCGATAATTTTTTATTTTGTTTGCGTCGCCCCTGACCATGACAAGCCGTACAGGGATCTTTAATGACCTTTCCTCTTCCTCGGCAGCTTGGACAGGTTTGTTGAACAGAAAAAAAGCCGCGTTGTAAGCGTATTTGGCCATAGCCCTCACAATCGCTACAGGTTATCGCATGCGAGCCCTTTTTAAGACCACTGCCTTTGCAATCAGTACAGGCTGTTAAGGTGGAAAAGGAAACTTCCTGAGTCTTGCCGAAAACTGCGTCTTCAAGGGTAATTTCAATTTGATAACGTAAATCTGCTCCTCGCTCAGAACCTCCCGTATTATGCATTGCTCCAAAAATATCGCCAAAAACATCTCCGAAGATGTCGGTAAAATTAAAATTACCAAAGCCTCCACCGCCGCCGCCCTCAGTTGCTGCATGGCCGAATTGATCATAAGCAGCACGCTTTCTGCTATCGGAGAGAACCTCATAAGCTTCTTTCGCTTGTTTGAATTTTTCTTCTGCTTCTTGATCATGCGCATTACGATCTGGGTGATGCTTCATGGCGAGGCGGCGATAAGCCTGCTTAATTTCATTTTCACTCGCGTCTCGTGACACACCCAGCGTTTGATAATAATCTGCTTTAGTCATAAAAATTCTTTATACGTCATTATAAGCCGATGTTGTTTTTTTGCATAAAGCCGTCATGGTGAGGATCCTCTGTCATCCTGGGGGCCCGGGCAGGGAAACTTCGGGGCGGGTGGGGTGCAGCACGATCCACAGACAACGAGGTTTTGTAAAGATAGGAATAAGGAAGGTGT
>CAYXNR010000066.1:0-8958 GCA_964466595.1 uncultured Coxiellaceae bacterium
TGCTGGGCGACGTAAAAAATCGCTTGCATTAGAAGACGGTAGGTCAAGTCTTCACTTGACACAACTAGAGACAACAACATTGATAATTTTAGAGCCTGTTTAGGTTGTCCGCTTAATGACTTTCTAATGATTTTATGATTAAATAATGACTCATTTTGATTGAGCTTGGAGTTGAGTCATGCCATTAGAGAGGCCTGGTGAAAGAGAAGAAAAAGAGAGTTTGAATCCAGATTTTATCGCTGTCGGTGGCGGGCCTTTAGGTCTTGCTTTTGCGTGGGGCATGAAAAGTCTGCATCCCAGACTCAAGTTTGTCGTTCTTGAAAAGTACCAAACCTATCAACGTAGTCATACCTTAATCATGCAGCCCAAGTGGTTGCGGGCTTTGATGGAAGCTACTCATACTCAGAATGTCCCCAAACTGACTGAGTTGCTAGCAAGGCTAAAGAAAGACCCCCATATTCGTACGAACGAACTTGAAGATATATTCAAAGAATTTTCTACGGCTCTCGGCGTAGGGCTTCAAATTGAAGAAGTAAAAAAAGATAGTATCGAAAGACAAGTGGTTGCAGTAAAACCTCGTTTGATTATTGGTGCAGACGGGACACATAGCACTGTTAATAGCTGCTTATTTCCCGAAGGTAATCAAGTTAAGATTGAATTTGATTATGTGTTACAGATGCGCTATGAAGTTCAAGGCGATGGAAAAGCGGCGAAAGAGAATAGTATTTCCTCTTATCAGAGGATGGCTCGCCATGGGATGATAGCTAATGAGTATGTAGGCGCATTTGATCAGGATAAGGGTCGAACGCCTGTAACGATGCAGATGATGATTTCAAAAGAAGCTTTCGAAAAGCTTAAAAAAGCGACCTCTAAAAAACCCATTCAGCCTCATTTATCGATTGAAGAAAAAGAAGAAAAAGCGGAACACATATCAGAACTTGATTTTGATAAGATACCAGCGGAGATCCGTGGATTTATCGATAGTTACCTCTCTGCAAAAATCAAATCAAATGGTGAAGAAGAAATAGATCGTAGGTCTATCCGATATAGTGTTAATGAGGCTCCAGCAACTTATGCTAAACAGCCTGCGATTACACATAATGGTATTCCAGCGCTTTTAATAGGTGATGCTGGGCTAGGGTTATCTTATTTTAAAGGCTTAAACGCAGGTCTCGAAGCGCTTGCTAAATTTTTCACTATCTGGGCAGGCATCATTAAAAATGATGAAATGGTCACTAAAGAAAATATTGAAAAAGTCTTGTCTGAATATAGTCTTTGGTTTTTACAAGAATTTGCTCCTAGAAAAGTGAAAGAAGTTGAAGATTACAGTACCTTGAGTATTAGATTTCCTGAAAGAGTGATGAGGGCTTTTAGCGCGGTTAAAGAATCCTCTAGAAAGGAAGATTTGGATGGTGATGATAATATTATCGCAGACTATTTTAGACTTTTAGCTACTGACAGTTCTCGAAAGATACCCCCTAAACTCTATCCCCATCGTGCTTATGATCCTGACATTAAGTTGGGACAATTTGCCTATGTGCCAATTAGGCATACGATTAAAAAGATAGGCAAGTTATTTATTGATTATTTTAAACCCTATAAATCGGGCTTCCATTTCAAGGAAGATTTTAAGCAGCCTTTAGTTGGTGTTGTTAACCTGAGCAGTGGTGTAATAAAGATTGTTGCGGGCGTTTTTACACGGAGCCCTAAGCGTATTACTGATGGTTTTTTTAATTTAATCAGAGGTGCTTTAGAGGTCGCGACTACGCCACTAGCATGGTTAGTAAAACCAATGACAAGAGGTACTGTAACTTACGTATGGAATAAACCTAAAATCGAAGAGAATTCTGGAATCCAAAGATTGGCGCAGCAGGGCTTGAATTTATTGCGGGTAGTTGCTCCTCAGCTAGATGAGTCATCTAATAAAGCAGAAGCTGAAAATATAGATTGTTATCGATATTTTGCCATTGCTAATGATATTCATCGTAAATTTAACAAATCTTTAAAGCGAGGGCAAAGAACAGAGTTGGGACTTCAAGAGCAGCTATTGTTTACTGAATTAAGAAAAAATAAGGATAGTATTCAGTCAGCACAATTTAGCCAATATTTTTCTCTTTTTTCGAAAAAAAGGCAGCAAGCGGATTCAAGTAAAATTTTGCAAGTTTCGTCGCTTACTAATTTAAGTGCTAAGCGTCAATAAAATAATGATGATTAAGCAACTGCCTGAGGTTGATCAACTTCTCTCTCGTAACCCAGACCTTTCCAAAAAAGCAAACGCCGACTTGAGCCTCGTTAAGATAGATGAACGGGTCAGATCAAATCGATATTTAATGATTTAATTTTCTTAAAGCTTCTATCTCCCGTTATAAACATAACGGAATCTTTCAAGGAAAGTGCGCAAGCAGCTTGAATGGCATCGGGAGTGCGTAGGGAATGAAAAGCGCGCAAGGATAAAGCTTCTTCAAGAATAGTCGGTGTGATTGGAACTAAGGTTAAGTCGGCAGCACAAAAAAATTGTTGATAACGTTTTAACAAGTCTTCATTTTTATCCCGCAAAGGCTTAACTCGGCATTCAAGCAGACTGAGCTGTGAAGCAGCGAAGGAGGGCAAGTTTTTTGTTCGATATTTTAAAAGGTGCTTGGTGAATTTTTGATGTTGTGGTTCCGCCATTTCAACCCAATAGATAATAGCGCAAGCGTCTAAAAATAGTTTCATTATTTATCCCAATTATCACGTTCTTTATGAATATCCTGATCAATTTCTTTTTTGCTGCGAGTGCCTTTCCAGGGTCTATGATCTAATAGCTGCCATAAGCTGGCGGTTGAAAATTTTTGCTGCTGCAAAAGAGCTGTATAGTCTTCTTCGCTCAGGACCACGCAGGCGGGACGATTATTTTTAATAATATGAACAGGACCTTTTTTCAGAGCTTCTTCTAGAGCAGCAACACCGCGGCGTTTGACTTCAATTGCAGGTAAAGAATGCATAGGAGTAGTCCTTAAAGTACTTTATATAGTACTAGTATAGATACTAATAATAGTACTTTCAAGTAGGTAAAAGATTGAGAATAGCTTATACTTGGAATGAAGGGGTCAAGTGCCACCTTAAGGCACAAGAACTTTCCACCTTTAATTTAAAGTTAAATTTTTTGTACATTAAGGTGGCACTTGACCCCTTTTTATGTGACCCCTTTTTATGCAAATTTAGAGAAGAGCTGATTCTTCAATGCCTATAAGTGCCATAATTACTTAAGTTTTGTAGCAATAAAGGAGTTGTATGATCAGTCGTTTTAATTTCAATGGTCTTAAGCGAGTGCTCTCTTTGCGTATCCTGCCTTCTTTTATTAGGATATTTTCGGAGATCAGAAAATAGAATGAATTTACTTGTAGCGGTTTCTTGCCTTATCGAGGTTTCAGGGAAAAAAACAGCTTCTGTCCCGGTAAATAAGGCAAACGTATATGCGCAATCTTGTTTTTCAACAGGTTGTATCTTTGTCAACCTAGGATTTAATCCGTGTAAAAGCGCAGACACTTTGGCGGTTGAACCTTTTTCATTATATTCAAATTGACTAACGACCTGCCTATTGCGAGGCAAGCCCATAAAAATTTGCTTTAAAATTTGTTTTCCTTCATGGATACCAGTGGTAACTCTTAAACAGATAGACCAAGAACTTGTTGCAATCATGAAAAGATACCCAATTTTTGCACCTGCTGTTGTAGCTGTAATGATTGCAAAATCCCCCTTTTCGATAAGAGCTGAAACCATTATGGTGATAGCGGCAGAGCTCATGCTAATGGCAATAAATGATTTTTTATGCTGCTTATAGAGCTCGATCGAAGGACGGATTATATAACGTGCAGGAGCTAGACAACGTCTAAAAACCGCATACGACAGTTCATTAATAACAGCCAGAGTGACTGTACCTAGGGCTAGTCCCGATCCGATAAGGCAGGCGCCAATGGTTTTAATAGGGTATTTGTTAAAACAGATTGCTAAGGTGCTTATTGTGCTAGTGGTAAATGTCTGGCCCATATCGCGAGTGGCGCCACAATGTGCTAGAAACCACTCTCTAAATTTGAAAAAACCCCGCTGAAATCCCCAACGCGTTACTTCAAGAGGTGTCGTGATTGCTAATTCAAGCCATTTAAATGGATTGAATTTTTTTCTTCTTGCCCAAGGTTGTGATTTTGCTAATCTATAAAAATCCGTATTGAGTGTAGGGCAATGTGAATTTGTAGCTAAGTCTTGGATTTCTACTAATCCTTCCTGTCCCATTATTCTATGAGTCATGCTACGTATAAATTGCTTAAATGTGCTGTGGCCATAACGACCCATATCTTGTGCTAGTCGGTTACTTTGATAATCTCGGTGTTCTTCAGAAACATTTTGGGGATCAACATAGCTGATTTCTTCTAATTGGCTGCTTATCATTTTCAGGGTGTTCCGAAATGGATCATTAATAAAGTAGTATAAAAAAGTGAAAGAACAATTTATAGGATTAGATCACTGCGAAGCGGATCAAATACGGCAAGTGCTTGACTAGGCTAAAAAATGACGAACGAGGTGGCCGCAATTTCTCTCTTTCTATTATTTTTATCCCGAATGGGTTATGATTTCAGAATCAACCTATTTTCTAAGGAAGGATCATATGGGAAAATTGACTCTTGTTTTCGCGTTCTTCATCTTTAGCTGTTCCTTTAGCTATGCTGCATCCCTTCAATCGATGAGTAAAAATCAAATCATGCAGGCACTCGAAGGGAATACCATTACGACTGTTCCTCTGGTGACTTTGCACGGTAATTTAGTGACTAATACGGCTTCAGTCTATTTTGGTAAGGGAGGTCAGCTTGTTGGTCAATTTGCAAATAAGCCTGATAATGATTCACAAAGTGACCAAGGGACTTGGCAAGCCAAGGCTAATGGTCAAATCTGTGTTAGTTGGAAAACATGGACAAACAATAACCCAGTTTGTGTTTACACCTACAAATTAGCGAACAGTCTTGTTTTCATAAATACAAACAATAAATTTGAAAGCATGGTACTTTCTAACAGCATTCAGTCCGGCAATCAAATTCACTAGTCTATCGGGGGCGGCTCTCTGCCCCCCTTGAGTTATTTATCTATGGTAGCGCGACTACTTTTTATGATCTGGCTGAGCCTCAGTCTGAGTGCTTGTGAACAATTAGCCCTCATGACGACTCCTGCTAAAAAACCTCAGCCCTCGCACAGTAAATTAGCGCAGCTGGCAGAGAAAAATTTTTGGGATAAGCTCCATCAAGGTGCCTACGACCAATTGCCGCAAACAACCAAACTGTTGACAGCAGCCTATCTCGAAAACCCGAATGATCCAGAGCTGGCTGCTCACCTTGGTTTTGTTCACATCTGGAAAATAACTGAACGGGCTCGTTTGAAGCAGATTCCGCCGACCATCACGGATGAAATTGTCCTCGCAAAGCATTATTTCAAGGATGCGACTATCCTGGCGCCAGCCGATGCGCGTTTTCAGGGATTTTTAGGGGATAGTATGTTGGTGGCTGGTAAAATAGCGAAGGACGATCGAGAGCAGGTGCGCGGTTATTTTCAGTTGAAGCGATCGATAGCGATGTGGCCTGAATTTAACTACTTTACCGCTGGTTATGTCATGAGCAGCCTCGATCCGCAATCCGCTGAGTTTCAGGAAGGTCTAAAATGGCAGTGGGACACGCTGGATCGTTGTACGAATACGAAAATCAATCGAACTAATCCCGATTATCGTCCTTTTATGGTGCTAGAAACGACCCAGGGCCGCCAGCGCGCTTGCTGGAATTCTTGGATTGCGCCGCACAACTTTGAGGGGTTCTTTCTCAATATGGGAGACATGCTGGTCAAGCAGGGCGATTGGCAGACTGGAATAAAAATATATAAAAATGCCAGGTTGAGTAGGACTTATTCCAGTTGGCCTTACCGGGACAGGCTGGAAAAACGCATTCAAAACGCTAAAGAAAATGTGGCCTATTTTAGAAAGGAGAATGAACCTTCTCCCGATCGGCGTATTTTATTTAATTCTGGCTATGGCTGCGCTGCTTGTCATCAGCGTTAAACTCAGAATAGATTTGACCCTGCCTTGTTGTTTTAAGATACAAGGGTTTTGTTAGCATATAGAAGCAATCCGCAATATTTTTCAAAATGGCGAAAATCAGTATCTCCGGTAATCAGCGGGATGTGATGATCGATACAGCTTTGAGCAATCAAGGTGTCTGCTAACCTAGCCTTTAATTTTTTGGAAATTAATTTAGATCGGTTCATGCCGGCTCGCTGCCAATAGTTTTCGCTCGGTTCTAAAATAGGAAGTTCTAGTATTTTTTCAATGAAATGTTTTGATAAAAAAGGATCGCTTAATACTTCGACTAAAACCGTGGGAGGCAAAATTAAAGAATGATAGGTGATGATCTCATCAAGTTTATTTGTTAATGAGTTATTTTTACCCTGAAAATAATCAATTAGCACAGAGGTATCAGCTGCAATCATTTTATCTGTCTTTCCTTAACTCTTTTACATCGATAGAGAATGTTACTTTTCCACGCATTTTTCTTAAATCTTCATAGGTTTTACTTCGAGAGAGTTGAGTTAAAGCAATTTTAAGGGTTTCAGTGATGCCTTTTCCTGTTACGGCTTGGGCTTCATGTAATAAATTCATTGAGATATGGGCGGTAATTTTTTGCGTTTGCTCTTTTGACATGTTTTCACCTCTTTTGCCGTAAATTATACCGTATATAGTTACGTAAATCAAACGATTAATGCTCTTCCTCAATCCTGTGCCAATCATGGCCTTTCACGCGAGTTACCCAGGGAGCGGCATAAGATAGCGTGAATTTTTCCGGCAAAAAGATCAGACTTAATGAGTGTCTTGACAGAGAAGGGGATGGGTTGTAAGAGAGTTTTTGCTTCTGTGCTGAATTTTTGTGGGCGGCTGTATGTCGATTTCCATTTTTATTTTGATGGTATGCATATGGTGGATGCGCTTGGCAAGGATAGCATCTCCAGTGTGTCTAATATTTTCCGACATACTGGTTGTCTTTGCTCTTCCACATTGAATCCTCTTGGGGCGCTAGATTAGTCAATGGGTTAGACTGGCTCAAATCTATCGAGGATAGATGATACTGAGTTTAATAAAGAGCTTCAAATCGCCTATTTTTTATCAAGAGGGTACTTTTTCCTTTACTGACACTAAACCGGTCAAAGTAAAGGTTGCTTTTGTTCCCAAAGGACCCTTTAAAACACAGACTTTTATTTCCCCAGCTCCAATGTGAAGCGGCTCGATTTGATAATTTTTTGGTAAACCCAATTTCAGGAAGTGGATCGCGTCTGTGGCATTACGAATGTTGACTGCTTTAGAAGGATCGTTCGCCCAAAGATTGAAGTTTTTTATACTTTCCAAAGACAAAGTCTGTGCGAGAGTCTGTGTTATCAGCTGTTGTGCTCCCTGATCAAGAGTGAAAGAGGTTTCCTCTGTCTCTGTGCTGGGAGTTGGTTTGCGCAGATACAGAGCTGCTAAAACGATCGTGCTTACCGTCACTATTTCTAAAAGCTTTGTGAGCACGCCAGATGATTGTGCGGGGTGGTCAGTGAGGAAGGTAGATTGTTGACTCGGTAAGGTCAAGCCATGACGAGTGCTTAGATTATTAGTGTTTTCCGTTCTTTGTTCTTGGGAAGAAGTAACTGGGTTCGTGGTGATTTCACTGAGTGAGTTGGGTTGTTTATTGAGTAAGGTTAAATCATTGTGAGTGCTCAGCTTGTTAGTGTTTTCCATTTTAATGGTAGGGTTATTCGTGGTTTCACTCAAAACCGGCAAATTGAGTGGATTAAAAGCTAAATTTGAGGAGCTAGGTAAGGTGCTCTCCTCTTGATAAATAGAAGAATGAGTAGCGAGAGTAGAGTTTGGCGGGCTGCTTTTACTATTATTTACGATAATAACCCCTTGCGCATTGATTGCAGCTGGGCTTTCACTGAGGGTAAAAAGAGGTTCTGGGTTTGTATTACTGGGCACAGGACTCGCGTAGCTTAAGGGAGCCATCACACTATTAATTGCTTCCGGAGAAATTGGATTGACAATTAAACTGCCGTTAATGTAACTGATCGTATAGTTACTCGGATTAAAGGTTCCACCGGTGGCATCCGCAACAATAATCGCATAGGGACTACCGGCGACGGAAGCGCTAGCAGCGGCCCCTGAGCTTGTTAGTGTCACACTACCTATTGTTTCACCGTTTTGTAAACCACCGCTGGTAAAGGCTGTCGTACCGAGTGAAAGTGTTTCGCTGAACGTTTTGCTTTGATTGTTGGCCGTGATGCTTAAACTCGCAGGGTCGACGGTTAAACTGCCATTGTTGTAGCTAATCGTATAGTTGCTCGGATTGAAGCTTCCACCACTTGCATTCGAGGCAGTGATGGTATAGGGACCACTACCGACAGAAGCGCTAGCAGCAGCACCGGGGCTTGTCAGTGTCACACTGCCTATTGTTTCACCGTTTTGCAAACCGCTGCTGATGAAAGCAGTTGTCCCGAGTGAAGTTTGACCGTAAGTTTTACTTTGATTGCTGGCGGTGATGCTTAAACTTGCAGGATCAACAGTTAAACTGCCATTGTTGTAGCTAATCGTATAATTACTTGGCGTGAACGTTCCGCCACTAGCATTTGAAGCGGTAATGGAATAAGGACTGCTGCCGACAGAAGCATTAGCAGCAGCGCCAGTGCTTGCGAGTGTCACACTGCCGATCGTTTCACTGTTTTGCAAACCACTGCTGATGAAAGCGGTTGTTCCAAGTGAAAGGTTTTGACCATAGGTTTTACTTTGATTGCTAGCAGTAATACTTAAACTTGCAGGATCGACAGTTAAACTGCCATTGTTATAGCTAATCGTATAGTTGCTTGGCGTGAAGGTTCCACCACTAGCATTTGAAGCAGTAATGGAATAGGGACTGC
>CAYXNR010000067.1:0-8909 GCA_964466595.1 uncultured Coxiellaceae bacterium
TTTATAATGCAAAATTATTTATTGATGATCGTTCCTCTTCATCGGTATCAGATATCCGTTCCAAGTGTAGGCGAATAAAGCGGGAGTATGGTTTATCACTGGTGATAGTTGATTATTTAAGCTTGATGGGTGGTGAAGGCGAAAATGAAACTATAAGAATGGGGAATATATCACGAGGTCTTAAGCTATTGGCTCGGGATTTAAAGGTTCCTGTTATAGCCATTTCACAACTTAACCGAGGTGTTGAACAACGGAATGACAAAAGACCCACTATGTCTGATCTTCGTCAGAGTGGCGCTATTGAACAAGATGCCGATTTAATTTTTTTCATTTATCGTGATGAGATTTATAACAAAAACTCCCCCAATAAGGGGGCTGCCGAAGTGATCATTGCTAAGCATAGAAATGGTGCTTTAGGAACCATTAATCTCAGCTTTAGCGGTAAGCATTGCCGGTTTGATAATTATTCTGGTGCTTTAATTTCAAATTATGAGGCTTCATCTCATGGAAGATCATTTATATATTAAAAGCAAGGGAGGCAATATGAAGAAGTGCAAAGAAAGTAAAGACATTATGACTGAAACCAAAGCCCCAGAAAATAAAAAGAAAATTTCTCAGGCTGAAAGATATACTTGCAGTGTTATCAGCGGAGGAATTACTGCCTGTGCTTTGCACGATGGGAATTTAGATTTGGTAACCGTCCTAAGCGAGATTACAAAAAGTTGTTCCAGCGTAGTCAAAGGTAAAACCGTTGAAATTGAGTTGATGCTAATGTCGCAAGCAAAAACCCTCGATATCCTTTTTAACCGAATGCTTGTAAAGGCTGTCAGTTCTGATTTGATGGCTCATTTTGAAAAATTCACGGAGATAGCCCTAAAGGCCCAAAACCAAAGTAGGCAGACTCTAGCTGCTTTGGGTGACTTAAAGCACCCGCGCCGTGCTACTTTTATAAAACAGCAGAATAATGCCCACAACCAACAAGTGAACAATAATTGCACAGATAATTTTCCAAAAAAGTCGGATGATTTGGCAAACGAACTATTAAAGGAGAAGGGTAATGAGGCATTGGACTTTAGAAGAGCGCCAGCGGCAATCGAGATTGATCGGCCAGTGGTGCCCGTGGCGGCGGTCCACAGGCCCAAAAACGGCCCAAGGAAAGGCTATTAGTAGGATGAATGCCTATATCCACGGTGCCCGTTGCATAGGGGCAAGAAACGCAGCACGCTTAATTACGCAATGTAAAAGGGCAATGAGGCAAATAATAAAACAGACCTAGGCTAACGGTTAGCGTTAGGGGAGGGACGTGGCATCTTTAACTCACGTAATGAGGGCAATAACTTGCCAGGCTCAACCTGAAGAGTAAGTGCAATACGAATCAAATTCTGAATGGATATATTTTGCTCACCTCGTTCTACCCGCCCATAATAGGTTCGGCCTAGCTGGGCTTCGGCAGCAAACGCCTCTTGCGAAAATTTCTTTAATTTCCGCAATGCTCTAATCCTTTTGCCAAGTTTTACTAAGTTGGGGTGTTTTTTATCCATATAAGAAAGTAAAACTTATGGCACCTTATGAGGCCACACCTAATAAGGTGCATTTTTATTGGCATTGATGTATAATTTACGGCTTAATGGAGCAAATATGGGAGGGAAATAAGCAGAAACAGATACTGAAACGAGGCTTAATAATGAAAAATTTAATATTGTTGGTTTTAATATTATCAATCAGCAATCCAGCATTTGCTCTTCTTAGAGGGAACGCTATCTACCCTGTTTGTGAGCATATCCATGATCGGGCAAATCCAGAAAATTATAAAACACAGGACGACATAATTCATGGCTCTATGGACCGTGGCTTCCTTATTGGTTTTTGTACAGGGGTTGTGGGTACTTCTTTTCAAGCCATTAGAGGCATTGGTTATACATGGTCTGTAGATGGTAAATTCACAAGGTGTATGGAAGATTATTATGGATTTGAAAATATCGGTGTCGATCAAATACTTGATATGACTATGAAGTTCCTAAAAGAGCATCCTGAATATAGAAATGCGGAAATAAATACCATAATGGCCTTAATGCTACATCATTATTATCCATCATCTGTTTGTGGAGCGAATATTCCCCTCGATGGGGTGCTAAAAGACAAAAAGCATTATAATCAAATTTGAGTCGAACACGAATGTCCGACTCATTGAGTGAAGTGTATTTAAGCCACATCTTATCTAAAACTCGCTACCTGATAAAAGCCATCAAGCTTTTCGACAATATCTAGCTTGGTCGGTTACGAAAAACTATTTACATATCTGAGTGCACTATAGTAATTTTTTTATCCTTATCGACTGTAGCTCCGAATGAACCAGACATTTTACGATCATTAAAATACCCGCTTCTGTGGTACTCTGCAGGATATTCTTCGTCAACCGGAATATTGTCAGAATCAAATTTAAAATTAATATAATAATCGCCCTCAACACGAAGCGTACCCTCATCGATTTCATATATAAGATCATATACTGAGGCTTCTCTTGCTATAAAATGATCGGTATCTAAAATCTCAGGGTCAAGATCATGTAAATCATCTTTCCCCTCATCAGTATTGGCGCTATTGAGAAAATAGGATTGAATTTCATCTTTCATCAAGTTTAATTTTTCACACACAAATTGCAAGCATGGTTGAACTCCGTAATCTTTGTATCTCAAGTCTTCACTCAATATTAGTTTTTCACAAATAGCCTGTTTTTCTGAATCATAGTCGTCGTCTGAATCATCTGAATCTTGAAATAATTGGAGAATATCTAATTGTTCGGGAAAAGGGATTTTACTGTTGAAAATGGACGAAATTGCGAGATCCATTTTTTTATAAATATTTTTTTCTGAAGCTATTTGTTTTAAAAGAACTTCTTTGGCTGGCTTGGACTGTTTGAGATTAGCTTCTAAAACATTCAGATAATTTTTGTAATTAGAGAACCCAAACTGTTGTGCCGCTTCATCAAGAGCTTGACTCTGGCTTAAGGATTTCTCTCTTTTTAGCTGTCTGGCTTTTTGCTTGAGAAACGATGGTGAAACAAGAGACTTCTTCATAATATAACCCTCACATATGGCTCATCAACGCTTTGTCGCCTGCTCCAAAACATCTTTGAGCGATGTTTAGGTTTATATGATTTAGAGAACATTTTTATTCAATGACAGTGCTCGAGAGCAAGCTTTAGTGCGCAGGCGCAAGGTTTCTGTCTAACCTGAAGGCGAGGTTATCTAATAAATAAAAATGTGTCAAGGCCCGTCAACCCTTAAATGCGAACATTAATATTGCTAGGGCCATGAGCGTAAATTTACCTCGATAGACGTAAGACCAAGGCGAGACTTTTATAAATTAGGGACGACCATGCTGCTTTTTCTTTTCATCGAGTAGCTTTTGCACACCTGAGCTCCATTCCGTAATGTATTGAAAAATATTTTTGAAAGGTTGGGGCATCTTTTCAATTTCCTCGACAGAATATTCACTATCACCTTTAAAACCGTAATAGACGGGCTGTAATATCCTGTTTGTTTCCTCTATGTTTTCCATGTAATCTAGGTTGGTCCCATGAAACAAAGTTAAAAATTGCGCAACACAGCCTAGAGCATTAGGGGAGATATTTGTGTGATTTGGATATGAATTTCGCAGTAGTTCATCGGGGCTTTTATTGGTGTAATCCTTAAGGCCATAGAAGAACCTATAGTCATCGACCTTATCCAGAATCTTTTTTATTCTCAGCATATAGGAATGTAGTTTTGCACAGTAACATTTTCTGAGTTTGTGATTCTGAATCTCATTTGTCATGTTGTGAAAGGAAGATAGCTGCATTGTGGCAACCGCCCATGAGGGGGCGTCATTAGCTTGGTCCTGATCTAGCTTTTCTAGTATTTGTATCGATGAATCAATATTGGCGGTTACAATACTGAAGAGCATTTCGTCCTGTTTATTTCCATCAGCTTTTCGGATTAAGCTAAGGTTCTTGATGCCAAAGTAAAGAGCGGTTATTACTGAGATGGCGGTTATATTCTTCATGGTGAAGTAGTGGGAAATTGTGCCCACAATTTGAGCAGATACGCTATCCATAGCTTTAGTACCTTTTAGGTAATTTAAACCCAATCTCCATTATATCTGTGCTCCACTCATGGTCCACTCAGTAATAACAAATAGAAGCACTGTTCAATAAATGACAATAAGGCGAATAATTCAACCGCTTGATTTATTTGTTGATATTGATCGGCACCTGTTGCTATTATCGATCCTCTGATTTCTCTTAATCAGCGGGTCGTTGGTTCGATCCCAACACGGCCCATGTTATTGATAAAAAAGCCTAAAATAGTAGTTTCGCAGACCCATAAAAAATGGTAAAACTAGCTCCGTGGGGCACTGGTGGGGCAGTTAGAAATAACAAATAGCAATATTTCTCAACCAATGACAATCAAATAAAGTAGCCTTGGGGGTGTAATTTTACTCGCATAGGTCTTATACTATATATGGATAAACGCTTGCCGCTTCTGCTATTAACTTAGCAGGGCACAAGAGTCGCCCTGGGTATATCCCGGGGCTTTTTATTTTTGGGATATGGCTTTTATGAATAATAATAATAATAAGAAGAAAGTCGCTGTATATGTGGACGGATTTAATCTTTATCATGGACTGAAAAACCTAAAAAAACCGCACCTGAAATGGCTTAACCTGCGCTCGTTGGCGGAGAAGTTTATTGATCGCGCCAATGAGGTTATAGAAAAGGTCTATTATTTTTCTGCAATCGCTACGCACATGGATAGCGAGACAATTCAACGTCACAAAACATATATTGAAGCTCTGGAAGTTAATAATGTTGAGTTCGTTGGCGGAAATTTTAAGAAGAAATGGCTTAGCTATAGAAATAACCACATCGAGATTAAGTGGAAGAAGCACGAGGAAAAAGAAACAGACGTGCATATTTCCATTTACATGGTCAGGGACTCGATGAAAAAGAAGTTTGATAAATTCATTTTGATCACCAATGATACCGATATTGTGCCTGCTGTTAAAATGGCACGAAGTGAGAACAGTGCTCTCCGAATTAAATTACTTACACCCCCAACGCTTGATACGCATGACTCATTACTTAATGCGGTGAGACCAGGAACATGCTCAAAGTTAACTGAAGGTCATATTCAGAATAGCTTGCTGCCAGACAAAATTCAAAAGGCCAACAGAAAAATTATTCATATGCCAGAGCAATATAGAAAATAAGAGGTTTTTTCATGTCTCAGTATTTGGGCGAATGTGATTGCGGTAGGGTTAAGTTTCATTGTGAGGGTGATCCCTTCTTTACTCAATACTGCCATTGCAATAAATGCCGTGAAGTTGCGTCCCGATCAAGGCGTGATGCTGATAAAGTGGGGTATGGATGGACGGCAGGATATTTAACATCCATTTTCAAAATAACAGCAGGGGCTGATAATCTTGAAGAAGTAATTCGGAACAATGCAAGGCTGCTGCTTTGTAAGTCATGCCATAGCCTTATTTACGGCATTTCTCTTGATGAGAATAAACAGGCTGGCATCGGTATTAATGTAAATAACTTTCATTTTGTAGGCTCAGTGCCCGAATCTTTTAACCCCGTTAGACATATTTGGTATGTCAATAGGATTATTGATTTTAATGATGGCTTACCAAAATTTAAAGATGCTCCAAAAGAGCAATTTGGCTCAGGCGAGCTTTGGATTAATGAGGCAGAACACAAGCTTGGTCTGCCGTTTGAATATCAAAAAATGCCTGAATATTTCGATGCGCATAATGTCAGCGAACAGACTGAAGCTAAAAATGCTCTGATCGAAAGGCTGCTAAAAGAGCAAAAGGTAAAAAAAGTTCTGGATATGACCTGTGGAACGGGTTCCCAAGTGTTTTATCTTGCTGAACGGGGCTATGAAGTTATTGGCAGTGATTTTAGTCCTGCTTTGCTTGAGCAAGCTCGAAATAAAGCCAGAAAAATGAATCGTACCCTTACTTTTATTGACGGCGATATGCGGAATATAAAGGTCGGAAAATTCGACGCGGTTATTACTATTTTTAATGCCATTGGCCATCTCACCAAAATAGATTTTGAAAAAGCGTTACAAAATATACACGCTAATCTTAAAGATGGCGGAGTGTATGTTTTTGATATTTTTAATCTGCAAGCTATTACCGATGATGTTATTGATGGCTTTGCAATGGATATTAAGAGCGTTGTGAATGGCGTCAATATTCGCAATATCCAACATTCTGAGGTTGATAGAGAAAAAGGTCTTCTGACTTCCCATGATCATTACGCTATATCCAAGGGAGAAAGTGATCCAGAAACATGCAAAAATAGTTTCAGTTTACAAATTTATACCTCTGCAGAATTGCAAACAATGCTTGAGCGTAATGGATTTAAAGTCATTGGTCAATATGACATGGATGGAAATGTTTTTGTGCCAGATGAAAGTCTGAATATCTTAACTGTGGCGAGAGTTTGAGTGGATTATCATGTACGGAAAATTATGTACCAAGTTTTATGATGCGGATAAACAGCTTGCCTCTCATGAGGAGGTTTCTTTTTATGAGGGTATTTTTAAGAAAAGTGATTTTCTTTTGGAGCCCATGTGTGGTTCTGGCCGGTTGTTAATTCCACTTTTGCAAGCAGGGTATTTTGTACATGGACTGGATAATTCCAAGGATATGCTGGAAAGCTGTAAGAAACGAGCATCAATGCTGGGATTGCAGCCTGTTTTATTTGAGGAGGCTGTTGAGAAGATGAGACTGGCTGAAAGATACAATGGCATTATTATTCCATTCGGTTCGTTCCAGCTTTTTTATCCGCGCTTAAATGCTTTTCATGCTTTAGAGGTTTTTAAAGAACATTTAATGCCTAGTGGAAAGCTAGTGATGGATTTATTTGTGCCTTGGGACGTTCTTTATGAAAACAATGAAGAGGAAAAAAGTGAGAGAGAGGTAAAGGTTGACGATGGCTCTGTTATAAAGATAGCCAGCCATAGCACTGCAAATAAATATGATCAATTTATATTAAGCAAGAGCAAATATAGCGAGTTTTTTGATGAGAAGCTTATCCGTGAAGAGGAGGAGCAAATGTATATTGCCTGGTATTACCGCTATGAAATGGAGCTTATTCTAGAAAAGCATGGCTTTAAGAATATTCAATATTATAAACGCTTTCTTAATAAAAGTGATCACATGACTTTTGTGGCTGAGAAATAAAAAGGAACTGAAATGAGTGAATATCAATATTACGAATTTTGCAGTATTAGTAAACCCCTTTCACAAGAAACACGCAAAGAAATGGCCTCTTTATCCAGCAGGGCGAAGGTAGGTACGCATGGCGCGTCTTAATGTTTATAATCACGGCGATTTCAGAGGCGACCCTAAGCGGCTTGTGTTAAAACATTTTGATGTGTTTTTCTATATAAGCAACTTCGGGGGCGTCAGATTTTTGTTTAAGTACCCAGTTGATGAAGTCAATGTGGATCAAATCAAAAAACACTGTATCAAGAATATTATCAGTATAAAAATCCAAAAAGAAAATGTTTTGTTAGATGTTGATGTTAATGTCGAGGAGGGCTTTGGTTGGGTGGAGGGGGAGGGGCTGCTTGTTGATCTTTTGCCTCTATACGACGAAATCAAAGCAGAGAACTATCAATTTTTAAAGTTGGTTTCTTCTGTTAGTGAAGAATTGGATGGTCAGGAAAATAACTTAAAAGCCGCTGTTGCTAAGTTTAAAAAATTATCGCAAGCTCAAGAAGCATTTCTTGAGTGCATTAAGGGGGCATAAGTTGAATAAAGCATTTAAAATTCGGCCAGCCTCTTTAAATGATAATAGGTGGCTTGAAGAATTGATGAATAAAAATTGGGGTGGGTTGCCGTTAGTTATCAGAGGCAAGAAATATTATCCGTCAAAATTGGATGGAGTTATTGCAGAAAATGAAAAAGGCATTGTCGGGTTTTTATTCTTTGATGTTCAAGAAAAAGACTGCGAGATAATCGTGTTTGAGGTTTTTGATAAATTTAAAGGCGCTGGGACGATGCTGTTGGGTGAATTGAAAATCATTGCTAAGAATCGTCATTGCTCTCGTATTTATTTGATGACGACAAATGATAATTTAGATGCGCTAAGATTTTACCAAAAGAGAGGCTTCCATATTTGTGGTGTTCATCTTGACTCAGTAAAAATTTCAAGGAAGATAAAACCGACTATAGGATTAGTTGGTGATTATGATATTCCTGTGCGTGATGAGATTGATTTGGAATTTATGCTTTAATAATTTGATGGCCAGGATTTTTTATGGTTAATGTGACTATTCGTGAGCTAAGGTTTGACGATAAAAAAGCTTTTCTTTCTGCTATGCAACGCAGCCAATTGTTGCATCATCCTTGGGTTAAAGCGCCAGTTATCTCACAGGAATTTGATGAATATTTACAGCGTTATACTCAGCCTAATCAAAAAAGTTATTTAGTGCTTGATGAGAAAGAAAATATCGCAGGTGTATTTAACGTCAATGAAATTGTTCTTGGCGCTTTTCAAAGCGCTTACCTAGGTTTTTACGTTGTTTCTGATTTTTCGTCGAAAGGATATATGAGCGCTGGCTTGAAGCTTATGTTGGCCAAAATATTTAAAGAACTAAAAATACACCGCATTGAAGCAAACATCCAGCCTGAGAACTCACGGTCTATCCTTTTAGTCAAAAAAAATGGTTTCCGCTATGAAGGGTTCTCGCCACGCTATTTAAAAATTAATGGTGAATGGCGCGGCCACGAGCATTGGGCGATGACTTATGAAGATTTTATAAGAAACGATGCTGAAGTTCTTAAAAAAGATCACGTTGATCTTGTTGAATATGATTCTGAATGGCCAGTTAAGGCTAAAACCGAAA
>CAYXNR010000068.1:0-8847 GCA_964466595.1 uncultured Coxiellaceae bacterium
ATTGCAAATAAAGCGTTTTCTTCAACCGCCAGCCATTAGCTCGGTATAAATCCCTTACTTTTCTTTCGGCAGCATTAGCCTCTTCTGATTTGGCAAATATTATTACCTGATAGTAGACCTTTACCAACTTATCGCCTTCGGAAATTCTTTGTTGTACAAACGACCAATCTTCGAATTCTTTACTGATTTTCGGCATCCACTTGGCAAGTGGGCTATTCGCTGTTTTTTCCTTATTCATAGTTTTTATCTGAGAATTAAACACTGCTTTCTCATGATCCATAAGACGTATATTCAAAGTAGTAACAAATGGGCATGGCACTTGTAATGATGTGTTAAATAGCTGCCCGATCGCATCCATCATTTTCCATTGAGCCATGGATTGCGGATATTCTTTTACGGTTAATGCACGTGCTTCCCAAATTTCGGTCTCATTTTCAATTTCCAGGCGATCTTTATGTACCGTTATCCTACTTTCTGGGTCACAGAGTTGCTGGGATAAGCTTTCATATTGGTTCCAATGTTGTCTAGTCGGATTAACAGATGAATTCGGGTGAAGCATATCTGTTACAACACTGATAACCTCTTCTACCTGTAATGCAATTGAAGGAATCTGAATTGATTTTAGTGAGCTTATAATATCTTCTCTAAGCGATAGTAGATTGCTACCATCTGTTTCTTTCGCGGCTCTTTTTTGCGACACCACGATAAAGAGCCGAAAATCACGTAATATATAATTCCCTTGTGTAGTTAAATTATTAAAAGCACCATGACGCAGGAAGTCTGTACGCTTTTTTGCTAACCATGCATATAAATCGCCTGATTTACTACGCTGTTCTTCAAATTGCTTCAATGTTTCCCCAATCTTAGGTGATGCCCACAAAATAAATTGCAAATCAGTATCAAGCGGTAACACATCCGTAAGCAGGCTTGTCAGGATATTGATACTTTCTTCATTTGCACCCAGTAAAGGGTATGCTTCAAGAATGAAACCTTTACTCTTTTTATTAAAATACAAATTTGTTTCGGGTTGATAGCTGTCAAAATGAAGAAGTTGAGTAAATGAATGATGATCTAACACCTCATCCATGCCAGCAGAATGTTGAGCATCGGGTTCCACGCCAAATTTCGTGCGATCGCCAACCAGTTTTGCTATTTTCTCGCCCCACTTTGAAAACTCTTCAATCATCTTATGCTCCCTTAATTTCCTTTGGTGGGTTTCCTATCCAATAACCAGAGCGTGCGACGGTATAAACACTACTCGCCTGATGATAATTGCCACTCGTATCTTCATAAGGTGCAATCCAAACGCGCATTACGTCCTCTGGATAACGTACAGAAGATTGCCGACTAGCTATGCCATCTTTATATAGAGGATAAGAAGTATTCATATAAGATGGCTGGCTACATTCAGTCGCTACACCTGAACCGCCAATCTCTCCTCTATCCACAGCTGCATTTACCTCATCAAGACTCTGGCATCGAACACCATTCTTCATTGGGCAATCAAAATCTGAATTCATGCTCGCGCATCCCGACATTGCAAAGGTAATAATTAGTATCAATAAAATTTTGTTTATTTTTTTCATTTTCATAATTCCTTACGTTCCGTCTGCGTTGAAACTCGCAAGCCTAATTCTTTGCTGTGCTCTTGGATTCGCTTTACAGCATCAGGAGATAAAGGCAGTGTTTGTGCTTCATCGCTATTGGCAGCAAATAGCGAAGTCATACCTTGCGACTGAATGGATGAAGAGTAATTACCCACGCTGGTATCTTGGTTCTCGTGTTTTTTCCCATCGAGAAAGAATCCTTTGAGGAACACGACATCTACTACCGCACCGGCGCTTAACTGAATGACTGGATGGTACTGCTCGGCACGTTGAATGTTGTAATCAGCTAGCTTATCCATTGCTTTGCCAATACCTTTGCCCAATCCCACCTGAGCGACCTTACTTGGCTCAATCGTGGCAACATTACCCTGTGGTGAAATAGAGTTTGTTGTATAGGTTTGCGATATTCCCTCGGATATACCCGAAAGAGCGCCCGCCGCAAATGCTCGCTGTAATAACGCTCCTTCCCGCCAGACAGGTTTACCCCTTACCCCATTTTTGCCTTCCGAGCCAAAAATGGTACCCTCGACTGACTGATCAACAATCTCCTTGCTTGGGAAAGTACAGCTGAGGCTCTCTAAACGAATCAAGCCACGTTCAGATGATATGTCTCCCACTACTGCCGCTGTGACCACACAATCCTTTAAATGGCTTTTTTCATGGTTCGGCAAGGTGCCATTCTCTACAATGCGAAACAGCATTGGAGATGGGTTAGATTGAGCATTAACCGCCGCGGATGCGTCTGCCCCACCTATCATCACTGCTTTAGCAAAAGTGCCTGCTGGTACATAGGTGTCTGGGTTTTTCAAAGGCGCACTATTTTCCGTTTGATCTTTTGAAAGCGATAAGGTGTCCTCCCGAATGCCTTGGCCAGATGGATCACCAGAAGCTAGATTTTGGGCATTAGGAGATCCAGCTGGTGGTAGAAAATTGCCTTGAAACTCTTGGCTCCCTGCCATCTGGTTCGCAGCTGGATTTGGCTGCCCTGCGGGTTGCTGTAATTGTTGCTCTAAGGCATCAATACGCTTTTTAAGATCATCTGCCACCTGTGATGATGATTCATCCTGCTTTTCTTTTTTCAACGAATCAATTTGCTCTTGCATGCGTGCCGCTTTTATATCTGAATCCTTAAGTTGCTTTTGTGTACGTTCCAAAACAACAGACTCGGCATCCACGTGTGCCAGCGGATTAACAAAATCAGCTTTGATATCACCCGTTTTTTTAACAGTACTGTCATCTGATACCGCGTAGATCAAGCCAACAAAAGCAATAACTACCGCCCCTGCAAGCAAAGCAAGATTTCTAATTTGTTTTGCTTTTACAGCGCTTGGTTTGGTGACATCAGTCATGATTATTCACCTTATACAAATATGTCTCTTCACCTGCCGTTAGTGTTTCACTCTCTAATGCAATTGCACGGGTATTTTTCTGGAAGAATTGATTGGGTTTGAGATAGAGTGATTTTTTAGAGCAATTTTTTATGCACCAAATTTCGCCTTGTAAATGATTTCCCTTGTAAACGGTGATAAGTTGCATCGTGAATTCTGGAAATCGGTAAATTTTTCCTTCTACTGGTACAACAGCGTATCCATCAGGACGCTTCTCATTTACCATGCTGTTCATTAGCTGTATTAGCATATCCACGTAAGGTGAATTTTTTTCCCAGCGTTCTGCCAATCTAATTGTGGGAGACATAGGTTTAAGCTGAATGCTTTCCGCAGGTATATTCATTGGGATAAGCAACAAATTGTAAGTATGACCATGTTCAGTAGTAACAAACAAATTAAATGGGCGATTGCCATAAAATGCGGTTGGCTTAACAAATATCATTCCCTGTTGTTCATCTTTCATTAACTCATAAGCACCATTAATTCCGCGAGTAGCTTGAATTCGATCACTTGATACGAAAATGCGAGATAATTCCTTTGTAGAAATTTTTGCTGATACTGACTGATTATCTTTAACGGGCTTTACTTGCAATGCAAATGCTTCCCCAATCAGGCATAGTAAAAAAAATGTAATAAATGTTTTCTTAAACATGGCTTTTCACCTCGGGAAATGAAGTGATCTTAAGTTGACCTTGTTTGTAGCTGAATCGTATTTGATAACTGACATGAGTTGGCGGGAGCTGTGTATCACCGACGGTATATTGTATATCGCCCGATACTTCTGCAATTAACTTTTTGGTATCGACTTTAATATCGCCAGGGTAGAAACTTGTTGTAATGTGTTCTTTCTTGATTTGATCTTCCACATCAATTAATTTCATTTTAAGTGTTTCATAATAAGCTGAATCAACATATCGCAATAAAACATTATGCTGCATAGCTGCATTACTTGGGGTCATATTGAAACTGAGTGATGTTAGGAAGAGCACCATCTCCGATAGGTATTCTGGCGATACTTTTCCAGAGGTAACCCAAAATGACTTTTGAATTTCTGGTGGAACAATCACAACCCTTTCGCGCCCCACCATAAAAAACATGAATACAACTAGTAATGCATTCAGGATCATTGATCCGCATGCAAGAACCAAATAACCATTTCTGTTTTTTATTAAGTGTTGCAATCTTGATTGTTCAAGTAAGTAGCGCATAATTCACCCTAAATACTGTCTGATATATGATTGCGGAGTTGCCTTGTACATAACGAAAGGCGGCAAGTGCCAATAAGCAAGATGAGCGAGAAAGTAATGACCTTCCTCGCCTTTGACCTTCTTAAGAAGCGCAACAAGCATCACTCCACAACCCACACCAGATAAGGGCGCATTGAATGAAAAAAACAGTACTGCAAATGGAGCCAAAAATACTGTTACTTCATCCCATGTCCAAAGAATTATCTTGAACGGCATATCCAAATGTTGCGGAATGTAATACTTGTCCATTAGCCAGTTACTCCAGCAACTTTGAATAAGACGTTAAGGAATACAGCTATGCCAACAACACCGCCAAACATCATTAAATTTTTGGTTTTTATGTAAGCCGCAATAGCAGTCACACCTTCAAGTAGGTAAATGAATTTTCTACCGGTACCGTTAGAACCTAATGTTGCAATTAGACTTGCATCTGTGCCGGACAGTGGATCATCAGCAGCAAATGCTTGGTTCCACGCCAACATTAACAGCGCCGCTATCAATAAATTTAAGGAATATCTAACTGCATTTGAATTAGAAAGTTGAACTACTCTATTGCCGATTGATTTAATAGCTGAACGCATACTATTTACCTCCTGTTTGATAAATTTTGTCATTTACATTCCTTTGAATTCGTTTATAAATTTCTTCACGATGTACCGCGATTTTTTTTGGAGCTTTAAAACCCAATACAACGTTTGATTCAGTAATCGAAAGCACTTTTACTATGATTTCGTCTCCAACCATGACAGTTTCATTTAGTGACCTTGATAGTAGTAACACTTCAATTCTCCTTATCGTTAACAACTGGATCGCTATTAAATTCCATTTCCATTACTTGCGTAATCTGCGCTGTTTTTCTTTAAAATGTTTCCAACTATCTTAGATAGATAGCAAATATCAAATTCTTTACATTGCTTAGGAGTGATTCTTGCTGCAAAATCATAAGCCTGCGACACTATCGCTGCTGTTGCTCCCTGTTCAATGAACTTAGCAATCAGCATCAAATCTTCCTTGGTTTTCAAGCGATTCGCAGGCATCCCTTTTTTAATAATTAATGAGGCAATAACTTCAATTTGATTTGAATTTATAACTTTGATGTTTTCATCAAATAAAGAATCAGGTTTGTTGTGACTTGTAGCATCGTTTTCATCCGATGAGTTGTTAGTTTCACAAAATTCATGAAGTTGACTATATCGGGTGCTTTCTGGATGACGCACACAGAAGTTCTTCTTAGAATTATTCGAACATGATTTAGAGCGTTTATTGAACATCACTTACTTTCCTCCTTTAACCCTTATCCAATAGGCAGGAGTGACATTCCCCACATAAACTATTAAATTACGTGCGGGGAATCGCACCTACAGCGTGATCTGCCCCAAACTGGGCTAACTAAGTTGCCGCTTAGCTAGCCCTTCTAAAATCCCTTTAAAACCCCTTTTCTCCCTCTTCCCAAAATAATAATTTCTTGTATAATCCTATACCAATATCTAGTATAAATGCCGGTTTAATTAGTATATACCTCTATAAAATACTAAATATTAGTATTTGTCAATAATATTAATTTGCTTTTGTGATAGAAAGATTTAGACTTAAATTAGTGTATAAAAAAGGCTCGATTAGCAATGTCATCGACACATACAAGTGGGGGAAGGATCAAATTAGCCCGAAACATGTTGGGGCTAAGTAGAAAGGAACTCGAAGATCGCTTTTCAATAAGCGTTAATACGTTACAAGCCTGGGAATCTGACAAAATTAATCTAACTGATAAAGGCGCAAATAAGCTGACTGAGGCTTTTATTAATGGTGGTCTTTTATGTGATAAAAGTTGGTTACTAACAGGTAAGGGAAAAGCGCCAATTTTAGTACAGGGTATAGTTACATTGCCAAACGAAATGAGTGAAGATATTCGTATACTTAGAGAAATTGAAGCATTTAAGGCTATTAATCCAGACCCCATTGTAGTAATTATAAGTGATAACGGTATGGAGCCAATCTACGCTATCGGAGATTTCGTAGGTGGAAACAAGAGAACTGACGCCAAGATTGAGAATATAGTTGGTGAAAACTGTATTGTTGAAACATTTCAAGGTGACACTCTCGTAAGACGGCTCTTAAAGGGGAGCAAATCGCAAGTATACAACTTAGCGTGTATCAATATTGGCAGTGATCAACAACCGATCATCACGGATATTAAACTTAGATTTGCCGCGAGAATTGTGCTACACAGAAAGAAAGAAGATTCTATAAGCGAATAACTAAATGACATTACCTCAACATAATTTATTCACCCACAATATGAATGTCAGAATTGACGATATTAATTTCGGCAATCATCTCTGTCACAGTAAATTTACGAATATTATTCATAATGTTCGCGCACTATTTCTAAAAAGCTTCGGCCTTTCAGAATCTAGCTGTTTTGGTTGTGGTCTTATAATGCTTAACTTGAATGTAAATTATTTGAGCCAATGTTTTTTTGACGATCGACTTAAAATTGATCTATCTATTGAGAGCGTGGAGAAAGCAACTGTTCTATTCTCCTACTCCGTGTTCAACCAAACGACAAATAAAGTAGCAGCGGAAGCAAAAACTTTGATGGGATTTCTGGATATTGAAAGGGGAAAACTGAAAAAAGTACCGCTTGAATTTAAGAAGGATGTTTGCAACATTATATAATAACTAAATAAGAGTATTACTATGATGCCTGAAGGAGCTATAGAAGAAGAAAAAAAATTATTGGCAGAAAATCGCTTAGTAATTGTTAGTAGAGAATCCAAGCTACATCGATACACAAATGAATCTTGTCTCGATGCGGCAGGTATTTTTCATACTGCTGAAAAACAGATTGGATGCACCTATTTGCTTTATATGTATGAAAATCTAATAACCAATGAGAAATTTGTTTATTCTTCCAATTGGGATTGGCAAGATTTATTGATTGGGGAAAAATTAATAAACCATTGCCCAATATTCTTAACCGCATTTAACTACTTGGAGAAAAGAAACAGCGGCCGTATTTTCGTACCATGGCATCTATCCCCTCCTTCCACAAGAGAAGAAAGAAATGTTTGCGGTATACGATCTGAGTTTAATATTGCAAATGGATTTGGGTATGGTGCAAAAGGAAATGGAATTAGAGAGAGTTTAGCCTTCGGCGGTGACGCAAAAGATTCTACTTTCCATCAAAATTTTATTGTTAATCCCAATATATTTTTTGATGTGCTATATAAGATGAGACTAAGCGTTCTAGTCAAAAATCACGAGAATAAGCTGATCTCGAGTTTGATCAAAACAGAACAATAGAGTTAAATTAATCTCTTCCCATTTAAATGGTTAGTGATGCTTCCATTCGTGCTGAACCTTATGCCACCTCTATACTAAGCAAAACAATAAGGTTATCTTTTAGTATGAAAACATAACGGAATTTTACCGGACTTCCATCGAATGAGCCGGACACTTCAGTAATAACCTCAGTTTTTTCATCTAAGACAGATACATTGATAGGCTTTAATTGTAGATTGTATTCTCTTATTATCCGTTCGACCCACTTTTGGATTTCCCCAAGACCCTTCATATCAAGATTTTCACCAACGTCATGAACGACAGCATTCTTGGAAAAACAAGTCGTCGCATTATTAACGTTATGGGAATTTGTAGCCTCAATATATTTTGCAATAATTGTTGGCATTTGAAGCATATTTCATTATCTCCTTAATAAGCCCTAAGGCTGCGAGTCCGTGCAGTCATGTGTTTTCAGCAATGACGAATTAAATTGTCAAACCACCATCAACAATAAATGGGGTACCAGTTATAAATGAAGAGTCATCGGAAAATAGATAAATAACTGCATTTGCAATTTCTTCCGGTTTGCCCATTCTTCCTATAGGTTGGCAAGCTTCAAACCTTCGTTTGAGTTTCGGATTCTTCTCGCAAATTGAATCGATCATAGGCGTTTCTACAAATGCTGGGCACAAAGCATTAATTCTAATATTTTGCTTTGCGTATTCTAACGCGGCTGATTTTGTTAACCCAACAATAGCAAATTTACTAGCTGCATATGCTGTCATTCCAAAGCCATTACCTACTAATCCAGAAGTGGATGACATATTCAAAATGTTACCTTTGCCATTAGTCAACATGTGGCCAATAACGGCTTTCATACAATACCATGCGCCTTTTAAATTTGTGTCAATAACGCTATCCCAATTTTCTTCAGTTGAATCCGAAAATGGCGCGATTTCTCCGTCAATACCAGCATTATTAAACAAACAATCTATTGTTCCTAAATGAGATATGGCTGAACTAAACAATGTATCAACCGATGTTTTATTGGTAACATCACACTTGATAAATTTAGCATCACCACCGTTCGCAACAATATCTTTTACAATTGAATTTCCGGCATCTTCATTCCTTCCCGAAATTACTAATCTAGCGCCTTGTTCAGCCAGTTTAATTGCTGACATCTTTCCAATACCAGAAGTTCCTCCGGTTATTACAATATTTTTCCCAAGTAATCTTTTCACAATTCATTTTCCTACTGATGATTGATTAAATACTCATCTTTTTTAGATGCCCATATTTGATCTCTAAAATATAAACGCA
>CAYXNR010000069.1:0-8463 GCA_964466595.1 uncultured Coxiellaceae bacterium
AGAGCGGAGGAATCATAATCCTTGTGTCGTTGGTTCGAATCCGACTACCGCTATTTCTTTCCCAATTTTCTTTTCAACTCTACTGCAGAAATCAACTTTATAGTATAAATTTGGGCAATGTACAGAGGTGCTATGCTTAGATTTTTAACGTGCTCTTTGATTGCGTCTCTTCTAGCAATATTACCAACCGAGGCAAATGCTATGACACAAATTGAATGTTACCGCAGCGAGGCTGTTACAGAACTTCGTCCAGTTCTAGATGCATGGGCCCACGGCAATTATCGAGAATATCCCTATCTCTATGTTTTCCAGCAAGAAAATGACTACAATAAGATCTTCGAAGTCGACCCCACAGCTTTCGTTTTGTTCGCAGAAAAAAAGGGCAAAAAAATAGGACTTTTACAAGCAAATGCTCTCGATTCTTCTTTTCTAAAGAATGCCAAATATACTCCCTACTTAGCTGTTGATCAGATTCAGGAGAGGGGATTTGATCCCGAGAAGACCCTCTATATCACTAGCTTCTTAACAACAACGGAAGAGAGATCGAATAAAGAAATGCTCTCAGAGCTATTTAATCGAGCAGTAGAAATTGCTAAAGAAAAGGGCAAAACACAGATCTGCTACATGGAAATCGTTCAGGATTCTTCTCATCCTCTCAAACCGACTCCCTACACTCCAATCGAACCTTGGTCGGAGCTCAATGTCCCTTTCAGAAGCACGGGTGTACAGATCGAAATGAGCTGGCCGACACTGCAGCCCAATGGACAGGTAAAAGAAGAAGCTCACACATTGGAAATCTTCATTACCGATATCACTTAGAAGCCTCAGACATAAATCATTTTCTTTGTCATGCCGCCATCGACTACAAAGTTTTGGCCCGTGATAAACCCCGATTTTTCTTTGTCAGACAAAAATAACACCATATTTGCAATATCATCTGGTATTCCTACTCTGCCAACGGGATGCTGCTCCTGATCTTTTTGTGTGATTTGATGCGGATTTGCGTGGGGAGACGGTTTGTTTGATGCAGCTGATTGATACTGCTGCACATCTATCCAACCAGGTGAGATAGCATTGACGCGAATGTGTCTTGGGGCAAGCGACATGGCCATTGCATGTGTCAGAGCCACAATGCCGCCTTTACTTGCGCTATAGCCTTCTGTATTAGCTTCACTCTGAAGGGCGCGGGTAGACGCAATATTGATTATGGCACCATTTGTCATGTATTGAGCGGTATAATGAGAAAATGAAAACGTACCGCGTAAATTAACATCGATGACTTTTTCAAAAGCTGAGACTGCATCACCACTTAAAAAATCGTGATTGAGAGCAATACCGGCATTATTCACTAGTACGTCAATTTTTTTTTCAACCTTTGCAACCTGCTCTACTGCTTGCCTAATACTCTCCTGATCACCCACATCACAGGGAATAAAAACAGAGCCCGGCATTGCTGACGCAAGTTCCTTACCAGCACCTGTATCAAGATCAACAAAATACACCTTGTATTTTGCCTTACTGAACGCATGGCAGATTGCGCGGCCAATTCCTTTGGCCCCTCCGGTTATCAATACCACTCTTTGCGATGTCTCTGTCATTATCTTTCTCCCATTGTCTACAGAACCATAATCGATTGGAGTATATTTTCAAAGGGATCGGATATTCCTTAGAAACACCCAGATTTTTAAAGGTCTCCCACGAGGATTCGGGAAGTTTTTGCATAAATAAAAAAAGCCGCTAATTACTTAGCGGCCTCCAGGGTCGGAAGTTGAAGTCCGACCACTGCAAAAAAAACAGAATTCTTTATTTATGTGCTACGTGGTTAGCATTTCTAGTTGTCATCGTCTCGCACAACTTTAAAATTTCCCTCATCGATAATAGATCCTCCAATGATCTGAGAGGCTGTTAAAGATTCCTTACCCTTAGGAAGCACTAAATGAGGGCATTCTTTTATGATAAGATTACCATTCAGGATAAATCCTTCTGGCAGCGACTCGATATTAGTTTCCTCGATGGTAAAATTGCCTTGAATTCCCAATCCTACAGGTAGTTCTTTCAAATTAGGGCATTCTGAGATTGTTAAATCTTTTCGCACTTTGAGTCCCTTAGGCAGATTTTCCAGCTTAGGGCAGTTCCGAATGATAATATTGCCTCCAACTTGGACATCCGATAGTGATTTCAATAACTGGCAGTTTTCAAGGATCAGATCTCCTTTCACTTTGATCCCTTTAGCGAGCTCTTCTGAACCCAAAACATTGCGAAGGGTTAAGTTACCTTCAATCTCCATCCCTTCTGAAGTCAGTGGAATGCGGTCTCTTTCACTAATGTACGGAGGCAGATTATGCTCAATGGTCATCGACCCTTGAACCTTAAGGCCCTTAGGTAGCGACTTGCAAACACGAATTTTTAATTCGCCTTCAGTGACAGTTACAGTTACATTAGCGGGGAAGTTGTAGCCCATCTCCAACCAGTGTGCAAATTCATAGTTATCATAAGATTTCTGAATATTATGTTTGTAAGCTTCTGTTCCTCTCCAAACCATCCATGACGCATTTCTAACGACGGGTGCTGCAACTGCGCTTGTCATCCTTCGAAATAAGGAAGGTGCTGCTGCTCGTGCAACTTGCGGTGGTGCTATTAAAGAGGGTCCTGTACCCAAATCATCATATGGTTCTAAAGCCACTGCGCTGGGAGAGACCGGCTGTGCCATAGCAAAGACAACTGGTTTCGGCTGAAGGCGAGGTTCTGGAAATCTAAAAATCAAGCCGGGGAGTTTTGCTTCTTTTAATTCAGCGATTGTCTCTTCAGAAAGGCCTGTTTTTTCTAGATAGACATAATGATTCTCTTCATCAATCACTTCATTAGTAGGTTGACCTTTTTCTGTGTCGTGAATAGATATTACACCTAACGTCATGATCGATTTTGGCAGCGACGTCAAACTAGGACATTCCTTAAAGGCTAGACTCCCTGCACTTTCAATACCTACCTGAAAATCGTCGGGCATTGTTGTAAACATCGGGCATTTCTCAATACATAGAGAACGTCTAACCCTTAGACCTTCTCCTATTGCGGTTAGTTTTGCACAACCGAGAAGCTCCACTTGTCTTGCCTGCACATTCTTAGGGAGGGATGTCAACTCTGAGCAATAATAAATTTGCAGAGTGCTTTTAGTCTTCAGTCCTTCACCTATCGATATTAAACCAGCGCTATGGATGTAGATAGTGTCCTTAACTTGAACATTCTCGCCAATTGTTTTCAAATTTGGGCATTTTTGAATGTTTATTCTCCCACCAATTATCAGACCTCGAGGCAAGGATTGGATGCCTATGCTTCCACTAATAAACAGATTGCCATCAATCTCTAGGTCCTCTGGTAACGTTTCCAAATGAGCGTTATCATCAAGGGTCAGGTTTCCTTCAATTTTTCTGAGTCCCTGCGGCAAAGTACTGAAAGTGGTCTTTGAAAGATCCAGATTTCCGGAGATGCCAAAACTTTCGGGGAATTCAAAGCCATTTTCCATCATTTTTAGGAACATTGCTGCGTTATAAAATGTATCAACTTCCCTTTCAGTCATGGGGACTGCTGCGGCAGCAATCGGCTGCGGCATAGGAACAGCCGTAGGCTGAGTATTGACAGGTAATGCTGTCGAAGCCTCGACTGGTGTACCGGTAACTGAATTCGTTGATGATGACATGTTTTTTTCCTTTTTTATTTATTATAGTTTTATTAGTGGTAAACCTTTCTCTCATCGGCTAACTGCGCATCGAGTGCATCTAAGACTTGTTCTGCAGAAGCTTTTATAGAGTCATTTCCTAATTTACTTGCTTGTCGGTAGCAGCTGTAAGCCTGTAGTTTGTCCGGTTCTACGCCTGTTCCTTTCTCGTACATCTCACCTAAACACAAGTAAGCAAGAGCATAGTTTTGCTCAGCTGAGAGCTTACAAAATCTCGCAGCGGCTTCTTGGTCTTGATCGATTCCACGACCAAAGTAAAGGCAAGCTGCGACGGCAAATTGCGCCTCAGGAAGCCCTTGGGCTGATGCTTGTTCGAAATATCTGAAGGCCTCATATATATCTATCTCTACACCCATTTCTCCATGAGTAAAACAAGTGCCGAGTCTATATGCTGCTTTAGCATTTCCTAGACGTGCGGCTTCTAGATAGTTTTTGAGAGCCTCGTTTTGATCGATGACTACGCCTAATTTGCCATGTTCAGAACAATCAGCTAATTTATGCAGAGCATCCGCATGACCTTGAGCGGCTGATTTTTTAAAATTGTCTAAAGCTTTATAGGCGTCTTTTCTGACCCCTCCTGTTCCATTTTCATAAAATTCACCTAAGATGAATTGGGCGCCAGAATGTCCTTGAAGTGCTGCTTTTTTATAGTTATCTAAGGCTTTAATTGGATCAGCTTGGACACCATAGCCATTTCGATAACACTGAGCTAAAGCAAATTCTGCACAGGCATGTTTTTCACTAGCTGCTTTGGTAAAATAAGAAAAAGCTTTTGCAAGATCCTGCTCTGGACCTGTTAGATGAAAAATTCCTAATCGAAATTGTAATTCAGCACGTGCTGTTGCTGCTTGCTTATTTCCTAGTTTCACTGCTTTATCATAATTTTCGATGGCCATGATAGGATCTTGATCTACACCGATGCCTTGCTCATAGCAGCGGCCGACAGCGAATTGAGCTCCAGCATGTCCTAAAGAGGCCGCTATCTCATAACATTTAAAGGCAGCAAAGTCGTTTTGCTCACAGCCCTTTCCATTTTCGGCAAAATCACCCAGTTTATAGATAGATTCTACATGTTTTTGGCAAGCCGCTTGGTCATAATAAAAGAAAGCTTTTTCGAAATCTTGCGCCTGCTCAAAATGTTGAGCTAAGGCAAATTGTGCGCCTACATGTCCTTGAGCAGCTGCTATTAAATACCTGTCAACGTTACTCGTTAAATTGGCTACGGTGTATTGATAACTTGCAGTGAAGGCAGAGAACCATCCTCCGGTATTACTTAGCACAGTTTGAGCTGTAGATGCAATAGCCTGAGCCTCTTCGCTAGCAATAGCAGCAGTTAGGGCTACATTTAATGAGCTAAGTCCTGATTCTTGAACCGTAGTTGTTGACATATGATCCTCTTTTTTTAGTTGTTATTTTTGTTTAAACGTTTGAGCTGTTTCAGATCGATCGGCAATCGCGTCGCTGGATCTGTGCCTTTATCGACATACCACTTTACAAATTCGGCGTAGTCATAGATGTTGCCGGCGTAGAGAATAGGCTGTTGAGGAGCTACACCAGCAATAAGACAGGTGTCCTCACTTTCAACTAATTGTTCACAGAGTTCAAGAGCCTCAAAAGCTGGAACTAAAGAGCGTCTTTCGTGCTTGATCCACGGACTCCAGGTCTTCAAGAAGGCATCAAGGCACGTCTCTGTACACTGAAGAGCAATCTGGTCGCCAAATGCTGCAATTTGCTCATCGGTCACATCAGCGCATCCTCTAAAGATCATGTTCCGTGTTTGGATAGGGAGGTTGAATCGAGCAGCTAAGGCAATCTGGAAGGCGAGATAGACAGAAATTTCATCGACATATCCCAGAGTAGGGATTAACTCTGCTGCTGTTTTGTTCACGAGTTCTAAAAGCAAAAAGCTTCTGCCAAAACTTCTTAAATCGTCTTGTGAGTAGGGATTTCTTTCTAGATGATCGATGATGATCTTGAGTTCGATCTCTTGCAAAGCTGAAATAATCCGATCGTCGCAGGAAGCCAGGCCTTGATACATCAAATCAACAACGAACTCACAGATCGTGTTGTCTTGGGACATTAAGTCAAAAACTTCGATAATGCGCTTTCCAAGCAAGGGTCTTGCTTCTTTATTTTGATATTCGGCTGTTGTTGTGAGTCTTTCTAAGAATCTGAGAACTTCTTCAAGTTGGTTTTCGATGTGAATTTGAGGCAGATCAAGATCAGGATCATGGGCAGTCTCTAGCCAAAATTCTAAAGCAGCGTCTAGATCTTTGAATTCTTCCGTCGACTCTGATTTAGGATTAGAAAAATGGAATTGTATGCCTTCCGCGCGAGCTTCTCTTAGTCTTGTGATGAGAGCTCCTGACAGGCTTGTGTCAGTCAAATCAATGACTCGAACACTGCCATCTGGTTTTGGGCCTAAAGTCGTGATCCAAGAAGGAAGAGATACGATACCTCGGCAGCCAAAAAGGTTAATATCTTCTTCTACATATAATCCTTGTGAGAGAGATCGTAAATTCATACAGTGGACAAGATTCAAAATGCCCCCGACCCTTAAATCTTCTGTTAATGCAACTAAGTTTGTGTTGGAAAGATCTAAGTTGCCGGCTACTTGCAAGTTATGAGGCAGCACAGCTAACCGAGTGCATCTGGAAAGATTAAAATTGCCTCTAATTCTTAAATTCGGAGGTAATGAAACCAAATTTCTACAGCCTGAAGCATTGATATCGCCACCGACTTTGATATCGGCAGGAAGCGTTTGTAAAAGGATACAGCTATAGAGGTTCAAGTTGCCATTAACACGCAGCAAGGGTGGTAATAAGCTAATTCCTATGCAGTCGGCGAGATTAAGATCTCCACCAACTCTTAAGTTTCTCGGCAACAACTTCACATATGAATTGCCGAAAAGATTCATATTACCGGTAACTCTAAGTCCGTCTGGAAGGGTGGTTAAGTAAGGGTTATGGAAAAGATAGAAATTGCCTTTAACGATGAGTCCGGTTGGAAGCGGCGTTGCACCATGATAGTCTGAAAGGTCTAGGTCGCCTTTAACAACGGTACCTGGGGCAAATTGATGGTTTTGTGCTAACAGTCTTTTAAATTCAGCAGGAGAGTAAGTCTGTAAGACCTCGTTAGCCTGATTCATGATAATAGGGGTCACTTCGGCTAAGGGTGTAACCCTTTTTGGAGCTAGCGGTTTAGTCGCAGCAACCATTCGTTGAGGCATGGGCATGCTGGATTGAACACCTTCAATTTCGCAGGGTAGGTAATAGGTTCCGGGCTTACTGCTCTTCGCTAAATCCGTTGGGGATGACAAAACTATCTCCGTTTTTATTAATTATGTTAAATAAGTATTAATTAGTTTTATTAACATCGTCTATTATACTAAAATATTTAATATAAATAAACTAATAATTTAACAAACTCTTAACATATTGTTAATTAAGCTATTAGCTATTATTAATAGAAAAATGGAGATTACTTGGAGTGGACTGTCGTACAATATTTCAATCAATTGATATTGTTATTCGTTGATAATAAGACACTTACAACAATTTGACCATTCAAAGTTTAATTACATAACACTCTTATTTTAAATAGGTTAAATCTTATTTAACAATCAAAACAAATTGAATTGATATGCGCCTGTAAATATAATTACTGAATTATGACAAGCTCAACATCTCCAATTCCAAAACCACAACAAACAACAATTAATCCAGATCTTTTGCTGAGTTACTCGCCAAAACGGGAACGATTGGGTAAAGGAAGCTTTGGAAACGTATTTCGAGCAAGGGATAGAGAAACTGACTCACCTGTAGCTATTAAGGTTCAAAGAAATACTCTGGAAGCAAGAGCCGAAGCTACTTTCCATCAGGCTCTCCACGTCTGTCACACTGTTAAATGCAGAAGATTCTTTGCGGACGTTGAAGAGGGAGAAACATCGAGAAGTTATATCGTCATGGATCTAATTAATGAAGCCGCTATTTCCACAGTCTTTTTTGAATCTAATAAACCTACTGTTCCTTTGGCTTTCGACGAAATCGTCACAATTACTAGGCAAACGTTAGAAGTTTTAGAATGTTTAGCTGAACAAGACATTATTTATTTTGATCTAAAGCTTTCAAACCTGATTTATAAGCGCGCTTCAAGGAGTCTAACTGTTGTTGATTTCGGGGCGGCTAGAAAAATTAACGCACTTTATGGGTTACTAGCGACAACACCCAGTTACACAGCGCCTGAATTTGGCCTAGGTTCATCTTTAACTCCTGCTTTTGATCTTTGGAGTCTAGGATGTGCAGTTTTTACCTTACTAACAGGTGATTCGTTTTTACGCGCACTGGAAATTCATGAAAAGATGGATGCTGTCAAATTGAATAATCTTGCCCTCCAATTGATTGCTAATCGGATTGGTAAGCCAACCCCTAAATACCTCACGGTTTGTAAGAGAGCAGGTCTTTTTTTTGATGAACAAATGGAATTTAAAAATAAGATCAATTTGCCAGAAGTTAAAAATTGGATCGAGACAATACGAGAGGCTGGTCAGCATAAAGGCTGGGCTCAAGAAGATATCGATGGGATCATTAGCATCCTTAGACGGATGCTCTGTTACGAGAATCGAGCAACAGCTACAGAGCTGTTAGAACATCCCATCTTTAAGAGGGAAATCGCGGTGTCTTTTACGCATGATCCGAATATCCACTGCAAAATGCTCATTTATCGAGAGT
>CAYXNR010000070.1:0-7386 GCA_964466595.1 uncultured Coxiellaceae bacterium
AATATGGCGAGAATGACAAGCAGCATGCCTACAATATCAGTGAAGTGTATAGATTCTTTCAAAAACAGAAAAGCCAGAACAGTTGTGCTTACTGGCATAACACCCGTAAAAAGCGCTGCAATATTGGCGCTTATCTTAGTCAGCCCACGATACCAGAGCAAGAAGAACATAATTCCCCCCGAAATACCGTAGATTAACACTTGCCCATAGAGATTTAAGCTAATATCCATCGGATGAAAATTGCCAACACTAAACAGGGCAAAGGGTAGGAACATAATGAGATTAAAGAAATTGACCAAGATCACTGCCTCAGTCTCTGTTATTTTTTTGCCCACCGATTTTGATAAGATCGTAAAAAGAGCTTCTGGAATAACAGCCAATAGCACTAGGAAATTTCCGAAAAGAGCGCCACCCATTGAATTTGATTCTTTGCCAAGATTTAAAATAAGCAGCCCAAGCATAACAATGAATATAGCCAAGCCTTTCTGAAAATTAATTTTTTCACGTAAAAATACCGCCGATAAAACAAAAATCATAATAGGTGTAATACTGCTAATAATACCGGCTGAGGTAGCACTCGTTGTTTTCATCCCATATAGTATGAGCACATTAAACAAAAAACCGCCGCAAGCTGCCTGAAAAATAAGCAATAACTTATCTTTTGAAGATAAGGACATAAAATTTCGATAGACACCTGACAACGGCAATTTGCTTAAGGATGCCACACCCACCATCCCCACAAAACCTATGGCAAATCGTATAGCCAGCAATAAAAAAATAGGAAAATAGCTGATGAGCAATTTTCCTGATATAACATTAACACCGACAAAACATTGGGCTACCGTCAGCTCTAGGTATCCGACACCAAGATGATGCTTAGCTAAGAAATTATTAACCTTGCTTGGCCTTCTTGATTTAACTGATGGCACTTTAGACATAACGAAGCTACCCCTCTCTTTCAGTGGATCTATTTTGACTGATTATGATACACTCAGCCCAAAATAAATCCACTGAAAAGCAAGGGTCAAGTGCCACCTTGAGGTACAAAAAATTAGCAAGACTTTGCATTTTACAAATTGGCGAAGTGGCTGATGAATTTTTGTACCTTAAGGTGGCACTTGACCCCCACAAAAAGGAAACAATATATGACCATATCTTATGAAGAATTTGAAAAAGTAGATTTTAGATCCGGCACCATCACCAAAGTTGAACCTTTTCCGAGAGCAAAAAAACCAGCTTATAAAGTATGGGTTGATTTTGGCAATGACCTTGGCATCAAACAAACCTCAGCACAAGTAACGAAGCATTATACCCCTGAGTCGCTACTAGGGCGACAAGTAGTGGGCTGCGTTAATTTGGGTAGCAAAAATATTGGCGGCTTCACTTCTGAATTTTTAATGGTCGGCTTTCCCGACAATAATGGAGCAGTCTGCCTCATCACCGCCGATCCCACAGTACCGAATGGACAAAAGCTGTTTTAGCTTGTAATAGACATGAACAAAAAAAGAATAACACCTTCAATCCAAGGCTATCTGATGATTTTAGCCTCAGCCTTATGCTTTGCTTCCTACGGTGTGTGGTCACGTTTACTCGGTCAGCATTTTGGTATTTTTTACCAGGGCTTTGTGCGTAGCACTATTATTTTAATGATCCTCCTTCCTATTTTAATTCTCAGTAAGAAATGGAAACCCATAGAAGACAAAGATCGTTAACGGTATTTTCTTTCACGGCTATGCTGCTCGCCGCTTTGAATGGAATTGCTAGCGGTGGAGAGGTAGCTAGCAGCAAAAAATCAACACAAAAATATGCCTCACTGCAAATAACTGTCTATTCCTGGATTCTCATCCTGATCACACATCTTCCACTTTCAATTATAAGAGGAGAAGTACAACTTACACCCGCCTTCAATTTAGAATGGTTCGCCATGCTTGGTTATGCCCTATCTGGTTTAGCAGGGTTTTGGCTAGTTATAGAAGGTTTTAAGCATGTGGATGCCAGTATTGGAAGCCTGATTGGCTTGCTTGAAATTCCTTTTAGTATTTTATTTGGTGTGATTTTATTTCAGGATCGCTTAACGCTCCCCCTTATTGCAGGAGGACTCATCATTATCATGGCCGGCCTCTTGCCCGATCTTTATTCTCTCAAAGATCGAAAAGTGAAACCGGTACCCACGCCTTTGCCTTTGTAGGCGCTTCGAAAATATTTTTAAGGCATCTATGTTGCGCAAATTAATCAAAGGCTTATTCTCATCATCTAACAAGCTCCTTCAAATCCACTATACTTAAAAATAATAGCTGGAATATGAAAATGCCCGATGAAGAAGAGAAAAAGCCCCCTTTAAATGCGGCCACTATCCTACAACTACCGACAGAGCTTAGTGATAAGTTTCTTGATTCACTCACACTAGCGGAGCTTAATTCTTTTCAATTACAAAATCGGCAAGCAAATCTTCTTGTTAAAGCCTATAAAAGAAAATATCGTAGTCATCTAGAGTTATATAAAAAAGTAGCTACTGATCTTAGAACACCATGGTTTGACAAAGCACATATTTTGAGGCTCTTTACCTACGTCTACGAAGGCAAGATTGAAGCCTTAAAAAAAGAAAAGATCGAATTCGAATATTCATCTTCTGGGAAGCATATTTTTGGTCGTCGTTATGAGAACCCTAAATACCTACTGATAGATTGGGCACAAAAGTTAAATCATCAGGAAATCCTCAATTATATTTTTCAAAAAATACAACAATCCTACGATCTTGAAGAAGAACGGTATGGTAGAAGTTTCACTTATTGGGCTATCCAATGTCATCAGCCTTTAAAAGAAATACAAGAGCTTTACGAAAATGAAAATGAGCTATTGGCACCCATGAGTTTTTTCCGTAGCCATGGTAAACAGGATAATTATCTTCACTTGGCTATAGAGCAAAACCGTTTGGATCTCCTTGAGTATTTTATTAAACAAGGTTTATCCTTAGATGAAAAAAATTCAAAGGATGAAACACCTCTCGAGCTAGCAATAAGCAAAGGTCATTTAAATATAGTAGAAGCACTATTAAAGTATTATGGCGAAAAAAAACTAAGCGCTACTGCTAAGACCAGTGGAAAGGTATTACACAACGCCATCCTCGCTTGTAGCCAAAAAGAGCGTTCCGATTTTTCAATGATCGATACCCTACTTGAAGCTGAACCACAGCTATTATATCAACGAAATGAGTTTGGTCAAACGCCGTTATATATTGCTATCAAACAAGGCAATATGCCACTGATACAACACTTACTGAAGTTTGGTAAGTTTGATTGGACAGTGGTTGACACGCGAGGTCATACTCTCTTATATGCAGCCATTACCGCATATTGCAGCCATCCCCAGTCCGATTTTTCTATAATCGACCTATTACTTGATGCAGCGCCTCAATTATTAGACCAGAAACTAGCATTTTATACTGCAACACATCATTATAATGTGCCCTTGTTTACCCATCTTCTAGAAAAGGGAAATTATAAATTAGAGGGGTATAATGATCATGGATATACATTTATGCATCTATTAATTTTTGCTTATTGTTGTAATAACAACTCTGAAGCAGATGATTCCTTTCCAGCGATCGATTTATTACTTAAAAAATCCCCAGCTCTATTAAATATGAAATCGAAAGATACGGCTAGAGGAACGGGACACACTCCTTTATTTTCTTTATTAACTCTTAAAAATGCTAATTACAAAAAGCGCCATGCCTTAATAGATTATTTAATGAAAATAGAAGGTAGCGATTTGACCACTGTTGATGGGCATAGAATGACGCTACTCCATTACGCTGTTAGGGTTAATTGCAATCTAAGTTATTCATTAATCGATCAATTGCTCAAAGCTGCACCTGAATTGTTGCACCAAAAAGATAAAAATAATGAAACCCCTTTGACCTGGATGCAAAAAAGAAATTTCATACATGAGGCTGTGCATTACTGTACTCACAATAAAGAAAATGAGTTTTCTTTTGATCTGTTGTTTAGCATGGCACCCGAGCTATTAAATCAATTAAATAACGAAGGGCATACGCCTTTGTTTTTAGCTGTAGTTGAAGGTAATAAAAAAATAGTAAAATATTTACTTGATAAAAATGGAATTGATCTAACTGTTAAAGATAAAAATGGCGACACCTTGCTGCATGCCGTCTTGAAGCTGGGTCTGCGTCATGTCGAAACCCGCCAAGCGATATTACAGTGTCTTCTCGAAGCCTTTTCGACCCAGCTTGATCATACCCAGGTTTTACAGTTTCTCAATACGATCAATTTTAATGACCTTCTTAAGTTAGCCTTAACTCAAGATGAAATTGCAAAAATTAAAACCTTTGAAGCTCTAATCAAAGACAAAATTGAAAACTCAAGAAAAGAAGAAATTGAAAAAGCAATAGAGATCCTATATCAGAAAAAATGTACCGTTAATCTAAAACAGGAACAGGATAAAACATTTTGTTATCTTGATTTTAATACCATACAGGATGCACAATTCGTATGCGATCAACTCAATCTCTATTTTCAACCCAATTTTATTTTTAATATAAACCAATGCAGACTTGAATTTCCTGTTGAACAAATTGACAAAATTCTAGAATTTTTACAGGTTGATTTAAATAATAAATATACTGCGATACAGAAATTAGAGGAATTAAATGTACCCGAAATAAAACAGCCTCTCGAGGAGGCAAAAGAAGCTCTGGAAGCAGGCACGCTGTCATCCGAAGGTTTAGCAGCCTGCCAAAGGCAACTAGAAAGCGTACCGCTCTCTCAGAAAAATAAAGCTTGCCTTCATGCTGTCATGATAGGTCTTACACTATCCGCGCTAGCATTAGCTATAGCTGGTATATCGGTTGCCCCCCTACTCCTTACTGGATCAATCTACACAATAGGATATGGTGCTCATCGATTTATAAATCGTCACCCTCAAAATAAAGAACACTCTGAGGAAAAGCAAAAACCAGGGAGACCTTCTCCAGAGAGTTGATTTTATGTGTGGAAAACCGCTAACCTGACTCTGCCAATTTCTATTTAGTTTCTTGTCTTTGAAATTTGCCCCTGTACCTGCGGATTGACGTTTGTCCAGGGATTAGCGCTTGTATTTAGCGGCGAAGGTGAAGAAGAAGGTGGGGGAGCAGCAGAGCTTGGCGTCTGCGTTTGAATATGGGTATTTTGATGATCCTGTCCTTGATAAAGGGCGCATGAAGTAAGCAAAAATAAATAAAACGACACCAAAATTAACAATCCCTGCATATCCTCATCCTTTGATTCAACGCTGAAGATTTTTTATACTAGCATAATGCGCCCTTTAAAAAAATGGATTTTGCTTCTCAATGGCTTTTTCACCACCTTATATGCCTTAGAAAACGATTCTGAGTGGAAATGAAGCTTTGCTCCTTAATCTTTGGGCTATCAAAAAGGAATTCTTATGAAATTATTAGTTTTGCTCATCATGTTGTTAACTGCTCTTCCTCTCAGTTATGCCTGCACTGACTTTCGTTTACAAGCACTGGATGGCACCATCTTAATTACTCGCAGTATGGAATTTGGAAAGGATCCGCATTCCAATCTCCGCAATTCAAATCGAGCTCGTGTTTTTACCACGCAAGTATCGGGTAAAGCCGGATTAAGCTGGAAGGCCAAATATGGCTATTTATTTCTAGATGGTTTCGATATGGATCTCACAACGGATGGCATGAATGAGGTCGGGCTCTCTTTCGAAGCGCTTTATTTACCCGGTTGGGCCAAATATCAAACTGTTCCCAAAGGAGAGGAAGCACAAGCTCTACCTTATTTTCTACTAGGAGATTGGATTCTCAGTAATTTTAAAACGGTTGATGAAGTCCGAGCAGCGCTTCCGCATATTTATCTCGTTACACAAGCCTTGCCGAAACTAGACAACCTAGTATTTCCCTTACATTTTTCAGTCTTTGATGCTTCGGGAAAGGGCCTGATTATTGAGTATGTAGATGGTCAACTACATCTATATGACAATCGAATTGGCGTCATGACCAACTCTCCTACCTACGATTGGCATTTAACAAATCTGGTTAACTACGTGCATCTCAGTCCGCTTAATCCACCGCCTGTCATAGCTAATGGGATTAGCTTTGCGGCCGATGGCCAAGGCTTTGGCATGGTGGGCTTGCCCGGCGACGTCAGTCCTCCTTCACGCTTTGTAAAAATGACCATTTTAAAAGAAGTGGCCTTACCTGCAAAAAATGCCGGCGAAGCGCTCAATCTTGCCGAACATCTTATTAATAATGTAGACATAGCACGAGGAACAGTTCGCGACCCACAAAGCGAGGGCTACATCGATGAAACCAGTATTTGGGTTGTTTTTAAAGATTTAAGCCATAAAGTATTTTACTATCGCACTTATGGAAACTTAAGCTTGCGTGCTGTTGATTTAGCTAAAGTGAATTTTTCCGAGCAAGCTCCGCGATATAAAATGCCTATTGAGACCACTGAATATATTCAAAATGTAACTGAGCAATTTCTTAAAAGTCCACCCTAGGGATTCCACTGAGGCAGCTAGGGAAAAACCCTAATAAATTATTTAAGCTTGAATCAGTATAATAATAGTATTGCTGTATCAATACTGTGATTCTATTTCCCCTTCTTAAAAAACGAGTTCAGCGGGTATAACCTTGGAGATGATTATATGAAACGGACCTTAATTAATCTTACTTTATTAGCAACAATTGGGTTGGTGGGCTGTTCTACCAACACCCGAAATGAAAATACAGCTCTTGGTGCTGTGACTGGTGCTGCTGTCGGCGGTGTAGGCGTCGGCGTACTCGGCGGAAATCCGGTTGCAATTGGTGCCGGTATTGTAGGCGGCGCCTTAATTGGCGGCTTTATTGGGCATTCTATGGATAGCACAGATTACACCACCAGCTATTCAGCTATGCAGAATAATGCTTCCAACAAAACCACCAGCTGGACAAATAGCAAGACCGGTGTGACCTATACCATGACGCCAACCAGCGGTCTCTATACAGTAAACGGCAATCCAAATTGCAGAGATTTTCATTTTACTGCAACCACCAAAAATGGCAAAATGCGTAGCCATAATGGGACAGCCTGCTTAATGCAAGATGGCAATTGGCACTCCCTTCGCAGCTAAAGAAAAAAGGGTCGAATCCTGTTCGATTTAAGGATTTGACCCTATCTTTTTATTATCCTAAACGCAGCTTTGTCATACTGAACGCAGCTTTGTCATCCTGAACGCAGCTTTGTCGCCTGAACCATGCTTTGCCTGAACGCAGCTTTGTCCTCCGGAACGAAGTGAAGGATCCGTGACATAGTTAAGGATGACCAAACGTCGTTGAGGCGGACAAAGAGTGATGAGAAAACATTTGAAGCACCA
>CAYXNR010000071.1:0-7373 GCA_964466595.1 uncultured Coxiellaceae bacterium
GGATATGGACTATTCTATCTTAACGAGGTTCAAGTCGGCGTTTGCTGTTTCTGAAAGGATTTATGAAAGGTTTAATCGATGAATAAACCATTTAGCACATTGCGCAAGAAGATGTCGCCATCAGCGCAAAAGGCCGCTACCGCGAAAACGCAACGCAGGTTAAAAAAAATTTCGGTGATAAAGAATGACTGGTCGTCATACTCAAAATTTGCCGATTGGCTGCGCGGGACACCCAAACCATTTGCCGCCACCTCCGAAGAGTGGCGCACCTGGCAAGATATGGCAAAGAAAAAGAAACTTCGCTATTGGCTGGCGGAAGAAGGTCTGGATCATTTACAAAATTTTTTAAACTGGCCGAAAGATCAAGTCTATAAGATTCACTGCTATATCAATAATCGATGGATCATCAAAAGCCATGCCCTAACTTCCAGCCTTGAGCGAGGTCAATGGTACGATTTTGACATGCGTTTACTGCACTCTGTCTTCGATGAACTGGTCAATTTTGTTGAAATTGAATTAGCCTCGTCATCCATCCACTCATCAGAAAAAAAATATAAGTCTTCTTGGGGCGGTCGCTCACCTGAAGCAGGAATTGATCATTTAAAATGGGCTTCAGAACTCAAGAATGAAAATAACGGTAATCCCGAAGACAGACAGCCCTCACGGCAAGCATTAGCTGCCCAAGAAACATTAGCACTTTATCAATGGTGGAAAGTTGAGCGACCCAATCGACCAGACCCAAACAGCGTCGCCAACCAAGAAAGGCTTGGTTTAGAAAAGAAACAAGATGATGAAGATACCGCAATGTTGGTTCGCCTGGTTAAAATTCGGCAAAATCTTTGGACTTAAGATGTAAACGATTTTATACATTTTGTTTACATTCAAGGATAAGGGCATTGGGGGCTAATGGGTGACCCCATTAATCTTTAATCTCGGCATGAATAGAAAGGTAATAATCCCTTAAAAGAATTGCACCAGCACGTAGAATTTGACCAACATCTTTTCCTGAAGTATAGGCATAAGACTTTATAGAGCTAAATGCTGGGTAGCCTTTCAACTCATCCATTAACTCTCGCGCCATTTCTTGCACATCATATTTAGTCTTGGGATTTTTTTTCTCTAGCATCTTTACAAGATTATCTTTTTCATTGCTAAAGATTTTTATAAATCCACTTTTTTCTACAAGCTCCTTGCCTAACTCCGTCAGGCTAAGAGCACTTTGTGCCTGATATAGATTTTTATCTATAAATTTCGTAGCATATACTTTAAATTCCTTAAGCGTATCAACATCTGAACGCAATGCTTCCAGCTTTATAAAAATTTTATCTTTATCTTCTTTAAGATCATCTACTTTTTGTTGATACTTTGCCATCTTTGCCCAAACAACAAGGAACCCAGAGAAAGCACCACCAGCGATACTCACCGCTATGCCAATAATAGAAACAATTGTATTACTGTCCATTATGCTCTCATTTTAATATTGTAATTTGTTATTTCTGAGTGCCCGACAGAGCATTTTCAGGGAGGATTGAGGCCCTCAAAAATGCTGCTTTAGTATTATTTATCATACTATGGGCCGTATAGCTTTCGAGCCTACAACCCGCTGATTAAGAGTTATATACAGGTAAGCAATAGCAGTCAATAGCAACAAAATAAATATAATATATTCTTAAGATTCTTCCTGAAATGGAAAAACCCGATAATTGAGAAGGTGAAGGTTGAAGGCAAGATTTGATCTTGATGTTTTTGCACATATATGATCAAATCTGCCCGCGCCAGTAAGCGGTACATAACTAAATAATTGTGATCGGGAGTTTTTCATGTTAGTGGGTAGACCAAAAAAGAGATTTGACAACGAGAGCGCGCAAGACACCTTGAACACTCCGCTGGCAATAGAAGTCTCCGAAGAAACAGCTTTGCTGGCTAAAAATTCAATTGAAGAATTCATCGAACAAAATTTTTCCTCTGACAATCTTGCTAATCTTACTGAGGCACGAATCTCAAATAATGACAAAGGCAATGTGGTATACATGCTTATCCAAGGAGGGCTGGTAACGCCTTATTTTTATGTTGCAGGGACCCAGGTAAACACTCCTTATTCCTTCATCAATACCATGGCCCCTTATTCCATTATTCCTCTGGTAATGGCGCAATCGATGTATGCTGCTGATGAAGTATGGCGCTTATTCAAGTCTCTCCTCAGCAGAGAAGAGCCAACCTCTATAAAAGCGCTTCGTGCCATACCGCTTTTAACTTTAGCCGGACTCCAGACCTTTCCTTTTTCCATGGGTTCTTTTGTTATTGGCCGTTCTCCCACGGAAAAAGACTTCCTGATGATTGCTGTGACCATCACTGGCATTAATTTCTACCTTGTTTCTTCGGATAGATATTTGAGATATGGCCTAAAATCCACGCTATTTTACCTGCAATATAAAATGAGTAGAGATGCGCAGTTGGTGATGATGTACAAACTTAAAATGATGATGCGAAAATACTTGGAAGGCGCTTGCTCTTTTTTAAAAAACGACCTTCGTCAAGCAAGAAAAATCCATGCCGCACTCAAGCAGAAGGAAACGCCTGGTGACAAGCTCGTTCATTTAATGGAGCAAGGAAAAAGTTGGTATGAAAAAGGACGTTCGCAGCAGGCATCCTCCCGTTTTTTTAGTACGACTCAATACATTTGCGCGGCTTTAGTGGGCACTTTTACCCTGGCCTCCCAAAGCGGTTATTTGTGTGTCACAAAATCCACCACGGAACCACTGGCGGGGGAGGCTGCCTGGCCTGCCGCAGCGGTGATTATGCTTCCCTTGGCTTTTTTCGCGGGTACGCTCGGCACAAATGCTGTATTTTTTGTTTTTAATAATTTACAGGCTTTATGGAATGGAAATCCTGTTGAGAAACATTTTTCAATAAGCGCTTTTCCGAAAACAGCGTTTGCGCTGGGAATTCTAATCTGCTTTCTCTCAACATTTGGTTGGGCTGATTTTTATGTCACCTTTGTAGCCAGCTGTCCTGATAGCAAAATGAAAAAAATATTTCAAGATCTTATGATGTTTTCCGCGGGCAGTTATGATGTTCTCCTGGGAATGCATTTTGTTGAAAGCATCATTAAAAAGCTTTCCCGTATAAAAGGCGGTGACGCCAAAATAGCCTTGGATTTAATTGAAATATCAGAAACCTTATGTGCACGCCTGGATAATTCTTCTAGCCATGATTTCAGGGCATTTATGAGCACCTCAACAGGTAGAAGAATCGCGGCCGTCTTTTTTCAACTTCCACCTGTCGAGAAAGATAAAAGCAATGACCTGGTGCCAAGTGAGCGCTTTGACCCCCTCAGTCTGATGATGAGATAGATCACGCAGCCTGCTTAATATATCGGGGTCAAATCTTGGCTTCAGCCTTTGGAAAATAATTAAATATTATTTCATAAAACAAGCATTTTTTGTAATATTATCTCTCCACTTCATTTCAAGACATTTCACCTCTAGCCACCCTTGACATCAAGCCTGCCTGAGGCAAACGCAAAGCAGGCAACATATTGAACAGGCTGAAAATACAAGCAATTTGGTTGACATAAGCTCATTTCAACAGAAAAAGTACAAAACAAAATAAATACCCCAGAGGGGTTGAAAACCTACCCCAATGAGGTATACTTAAAAGGAGATAAAAATACTGCAAACAGTGGTTGAAACACCTGAATATATCCGGCGGGCAAATAAATGTATGGACGAGGAATCAAGAGAAAAACTCATCAATCATATTGCGGCTAACCCTCTTGAGGGTGAATTAATCACAGAAACTGGCGGCGCCCGTAAAATACGATGGAAAAGCAACAGAAACAGCGGGAAACGAGGAGGCGCTAGAATTATTTATTATTACTATAACAAAGATATGCCAATCTTTCTGTTCACGGCTTATGGAAAAAATGAAAAAGACGACATCAGCGACGAAGAAAAAAAGGTACTTAAAAAAATAATTAAATCTATCGTAAAAACTTATTATGAGGATAACGATCATGAGTAAACTCGGACAAAGCTTATTAAAAGGTGCTGAAGAAGCCCTTGCTTATGCCAAAGGCAACAAAAAGAATGCCAAGACCCATCATGTAAAAATACCCAAGAAGGTAAACGTTAGCGCAATCAGAGACAAGCTCCATATGTCGCAAAACGCTTTTGCTGAAAACTTTGGCTTTAGTACGCGAACCATTGAAAAATGGGAGCAAGGCGTACGCCAACCGGCTGGCGCCGCTCGGGCGTATTTAATCGTTATTGACCGCAACCCTGAAATGGTACAGGCTGCACTCAGCAATTTCATGAGTTCACAAAATTCGCATAAAAAGGCTCCTCATAAGGAAAAAGCTTCTAATGAGTAAAACAGGCAAAGCTTTAATTAACGCACTTACTGAAGCTAAAAAAAAGGGGAAAGAAAAAGGGGTCAAGAAAACAAGAAAAGGGGTCAAGTATTCACATGACACAAGATTAGTAAATATGACAATTGTACTACTGTCTCTAGTTGTGTCATGTGAATACTTGACCCCTTTTTCTTTTCCTCAATGAACAATGTCTAGAGAGCTTGAGGATAAGTTTATGGCAATGCTGGTGGCATCAGCCTGTCGCCTTGATATCCTTCTACCTCGCCAAAAGCAGCATGGCTATTCCAGGCATGAGCCGCTTGAATCATTTCATCTTTGGTTCGTGCCACAAAATTCCACCAAATCAAAATATCCTCGTTGAATGGTTCACCGCCGATGATTAAAACTCTAGAACCTTTGGGCATTCGAAGAGGCAACTTTGATTGGCCGCAGGGTAGATATAAAAGAGTATCAAGATCGACGACTTGATTTGCGATTTCGACCGTACCGATCAAAGGTAAAACGCCATGTTCAAACTGAGGGTTTAAAGGTAAAACGCAGGTTGTATTTTCGACTGCGTTTAAGTCTAAGCCAAGCAAGGGAGAATAAACCTGAACAGGTGAAACAACCTTGTTAAACTCACCAACCAATAGCTTAGCTTGCAAATGAGGGATTTGCATCGAGGGAAGGTTTTCATAATGAATAAAATGAGGCTCCCTATGTCGCGCGGCGTTCGGCAAGGCAATCCAGAGTTGCACACCGTGAAGCATGCCGTCCGGAAGCGATTCTTCTGAATGTGAAATACCTCTTCCCGCCGTCATTAAGTTCACTTCGCCAGGTTGGATTTTTTGCTTTGATCCAAGACTATCTCGATGCAGTATTTCTCCAGCTAGTGGATAAGTAAAAGTTTGCAAACCCATGTGAGGATGCGGGCCAACACGAAGACCTTTAGAATTTCTTAAATCTAAAGGTCCAAAATGATCTAGAAAACACCAGGCCCCAATTGTTTTTCGATCACGATGAGGCAGAGCGCGACGAATGGTTATGTTGTCTCCCACTTGAGCAGTGCGCGTTTTTATTTTTTGAGTTTTTGATTCAGCAGCTAAGGCAAGACACTCCTTTGAATCAAATACTTGAGGCGTTTCAATTAAATCACTCATGCCTTGCTCTTCTTTGAAAAATATTGATTTAAACCATAGACTAAGCTGGCAAAAGGCATATCCAGGCCAGAATAGACTTCGCTAGCCAGTGGACTGGCATTATCTTTTAGCATTTCCACAATGACATTAGAGTAACCCACCGTTTTAACACCCGCTTGGGCCATGCGAAGGACCCCGAGTTCACCTTGCTTGACGGTAAAGGCTCCGGAAGCGTCAATCACTGCATAGACATCATAGCCTTTCCCTACAGCAGTAATCGCCGGAAAAGCAAGGCAGACATCGGTTGTGATGCCGGTCATAATCAATTTTTTCCGACCTGTCTTTTCGATGGCGGCTGCGACACGCGAATCATCCCAAGCATTGACTGTGGTGCGCTCAATAACAGAAACTCCAGGCAATAATTCTTGTAGTTCTGGAATCATCGACCCCCACACGCTTTCTGTCGTTGTCGTAGCAACAATAGGGATGCGAAAAACTTTTGCCGCCTTCACTAACCCAATTAAATTATGCTTTGCCTCATCAAGAGGTAGGTCCCTTACGCCGGTATATAAACCGATTTGATGATCAACTAATATCAAAGCAGCATTATCCACAGTAATTGTTTCATAGTATTCCTTTCTAGTCATTCTTATCTCCTTAATTGTGGAATATAAAAACTAGGTATAGAAATATTGAAGGAATTTTATCCTACTTGCAATATAGGAATATTTTTTTATAAAATAGACAATACGATAGGAGCAACACGCATTCGTGCTGGCGTGCCCGATCTTGAGAGAGGTTGAAAGCAAGATCATATCATTACCCACATCTTTGAAAAACCCCGTCATTGCGAGCCCGCGAAGCGTTTGGGCGTGGCAATCTAGCCATAAAGTTGAAATAAAGGATAATTTTATTCATCTGACCTTTGATGAAGCAAGCGATCCAACAACCAACATCTGCGTTGGGGTTCGTTGGTTATTTATGAAATATGCTGGCGCCAGAGAAAGAATTACAAAAGCAAAATTAGATCGCTTAGCCACATGGGATGATGCTGTTGCCGAGTATAAGGGTATCTTAGGAGGCATTATTGAAGGAAAAAATCCAGACCCCAAAAAAGAAATGCCAATTTTTCGTAACTTTTATAGGCAATTATTAGAGCAATAACATGAAAGAAAAAATTATATTTATTTTAATGTCATTATTTTTTATTCCATATAGTGCATATGCTATCGATGATGCTATTCAAAAAAAATATCCTTTCGCGAAGCTAACTAGTGATTATGGGATTCTTAACGAGAATGACTTAAATGACCGATTAAAGCCAGAACCTTTTTCAACAAAAGAACTTACTGGCCATATTTATTGGCAATGTTTCCCTCGTGAAGATGTGTCTACTACTATTGAAGACATAGGGCACTCTACACATGACCTAGATGATAACGATGCCGATCTAAACATCACCGCTTACAGCAAACCAGGCGTGATACACAAATATGTGATGCGCCATAATTGGGCCACCCAAGGCACTGAAAAACGATTCAATCAACTGATTAAAATAATGAAAGGTGAAAAATATGTTTGTCTTTCTGGAGGATTTAGATTTCTTGAAGAAAGAATAATCAGCGGCCAAAAGCAATTAGTATATTATTGGACTTCAGAAAAAATAAAAACAAAAAAAGGCTGTAATTCTTATTTTGAGCCCGTAAATTGTTCATAAATTCTTTAGGGAGAAATAATTTTATGTCACTGGATTTATCATTACATTTTAATTCAAAGGGTTGAGGACTCAGCCACTCGCGACTGGCATGTCGATCAAGCCTTAGGCGGATAGAATCAATATATGAAATCATACCCAATTAAATTTCTAATTTTTCTAATACTAA
>CAYXNR010000072.1:0-7304 GCA_964466595.1 uncultured Coxiellaceae bacterium
AAACCCTCCTCTCCCCATCCCTCTCCTCCCGCAAAAAGCGCGGGCGGAGAGGGGGGGTTCTAAGCTATGCACGTGAGATGACAAAGCGGCAATTAAACACTCGCAGCTGCTCTTCTCGAGGCCTCCTGCTCCTTCTCCCATTTCTTCCTTTCTGGTGTATTAAGAGCATCAAGCTGCCTTGCTGCAATGAAATCGGTTGTTGTAATCTGATCGACATTTAGCTTGGATAGGAAATGATAAAATTCAGCAGTATGTTTATCTCTCCGCCGGTTGAAAAAACATAGCACTCTGCTATTTAAACGGTTTTTTGCTTCTTTTTTAATATTATTCAGAAATTCTATGCAACAATTGGGGTTAGAGAACCAATTTAGTTGATTTTGAGTGGCTTGTCGCTCCATAGCTATTCGCATAGTCTGTATTCCAGCTGGAAGTTTTTTATCCCCGCAAGCAGATAAAAAAACCCGCTCATGCCAATAACCATTATCGCGAAGAGACTCAATAATTCTGCTACAAAGCAAAACAGCTTTTGCAGCCTTCAACTTAGCCACTTGCTGAGTCAAGTTAGCTAATTGTGATGGAATAGCTTCCTGTGGTTCCTTATGCTCGGGTTCCCCTTTTTCAAGCAAAGCATTTACTAAATGATTTTGCGTAGTAAATGCTTGAGTTATATCTTGCAAATCTTCGTCTTTATATACGCCACTGGAGTAAATTTCTTGTATCGTATGCAGCAGCTCAAAAGATAGGCGAGTAGCTTTTTCAGATGTTGCTGCGGTATTCTCTACCTCAGCTTCTTCAGCTGGAACAGTCCTTTGTCCCAAACTATTATTAATTTGTACCCTTAATTTAATTAAAGATGTCTTGAGTGCAATTGAATTATTGATGAGTGCCTTTTTGGGGACTAAAGGAATAAAATTAAATTTACCCTGTAAGTCATTTAATTCTAGATCCTCTACAATTCTTTCCGCAGCTCTGGAGGCTTGCTTATATTTTTTTAACAATTGAAGTTTTTTGTAATAAAAAATTTTGCCTTCAAAGTCAGCATTTAAATCATGAAGCTGAGTTGTTTTTTCCTGAATCTGATTCGCAGTTAAATCTCCATCCACGATACCCTTTATCAGAGTAAATTTATTATTAAAAAACCCACCACTGATTTTAGCGGCAGCGAATGCTTCGGGGAAAAATTCCTGAGCAACGACTTGATTTAAACCCGACAAATATTTTTTTGACTCTTCTGATTCTTCTGAGAGTTTACATTTTTTTGCTAAATTATAAATTGCCTTTAGACATTTAGACAGACTGTTATCTACGAAAAATTGCTCTATATCAATTTTAAATTCTAAATTTCTTTCTACAATTTGAGCAAGCCCAGCAAACTGAGCATTAAAATCATCGGTCTTACTCTCTGAGATCGCCTTATTATGCAAGCTAACTATTAAAGCTTGAAATTCACGAGCTAAATCAAGTTTCATTTGTGCTCGACGTTTTAATTTTTCATCTTGATGCAAAGCAAGACATTTTTGAATTTCAGAAATAAATTTCTCTAATTTTATTTGGTGTTTAAGCAGCTCCTCATGACAACGGGCTAATCTGGGAGCGAACTCAGCGTCTTGATTATTTTCTTCCTTGTTCTCTGCAATTAAAGCAAAGGCCTGTTTCAGGCGAGTGAATTCTTGTGTTTTTCCCTGAAACTCCGCTATGGCTTGATCAAGCCGCTCTGCTAAACGTTTTGTTTTAGCAGCACGCTCTTCTTCAGGTGAAATTAAGCTACGCTTTAGCATAATTATATCCTCGTTTAGTATTTGATTTATCATGCTAGTTTGAGAGGAGAAGTGTACATCAATCCTTAGATTTTTACATCCTTTTCAGCTAGGCTCATCTTGAGTAAAATAACTACTATCACAAAGAGATTGAGACCATGTTTCGTTTTATAGTTCTACTTGCCTGCCTCCTTGTTCCTTTTTTAAACGCATTTTCAAAACCAGGTCTGCCAATATCAAAGCCCGAATGGCTCATTGATACTGACGCCGGCCCAGATGATGCGCTGGCTATTCTTTATTTGCTCAATCAAGCGCCGGGCAAGGTACAAGCCATCACGATTGAAAGCAATGGCAGTACCTATTGCGAGACAGCTTTGGCTAACCTAAAGAAACTTTTACAACTTTCCCATCAAAGCAAGATCCCCCTTGCCTGCGGACGCACTAGGCCCTTAAGCGGAAGACATCAATTTCCTAAAAATCTGAGAATACAATGGGGGCAATTCACTCAGGTAGCGTTGAAACCTCTTAAGCCTCCTCGCAAAAAAGCGAGAGAATTATTAATTCAAATTTTAAGTCAGGCTTCGAAGCCTCTCAATATCCTTGCACTCGGACCTTTAACGACACTCGCTGAAGTTTTTGAAAAAGAACCTTCTTTAAAAAATAAAATTCGCATGATTTATATCATGGGCGGTGCCCTTCAGGTTCCAGGTAATATTCAAACCGTACTAGCTACAAGCCCGAATAGCCGAGCAGAATGGAATATTTATCTTGATCCTGAGGCTGCGGAAAAAATTTTTCATTCAGGCCTAGCGCTTACTCTCGTCCCCTTAGATGTCACGAATCAGGCCTTAATTGATCAAGACTTTTATAAGAGGCTTCAGCAAAGGCGCAAAACGCCTGCCGCAGATTTTGCCTATTCCCTACTCACCCATTATCAAAACCTGTTGCGAGCTCATTCCTGGTATTTTTGGGACCCGATGGCCGCTGTCATTGCTACCCATGAAGAACTCGCTGAATTTAAAATCCTGCCTCTTTCGGTAGCGCTTGCACCAGAGTCTCTATCGGGAACAACTATCATCGATCCGCTTCACGGGGCTAAGATACGCGTCAGTCTAGGCATTCAAGTAGAACAATTTAAAAATTATTTTTTAGCAGGGCTTAATTCATGGGCTTAAATAGGGAACTTAATAGCACCACGGAAGATATCTTCTTCGGTCACAGTAGAACGATTAAGCAAAGTCTCACTCAGGCTTGTCACCAAGGCCATATCAAGAGAAGGGTAATGCTGCACTACTGCTTGGCAAAACTGCAAAGCATCTTCGCAGGTGCATCTTTTTTTACGATCAGGATTTAATAGAGCCTTGATAAGATGAAGGAGGATGCCATGTTCAATAAGCAAGGGTGAGCGATGCAGACAAATCTGAGTATTATAGGACTCCAAACCCACCGAAAAAAAATCTGGAAAGAGAAAAGCTACAACAATACCCAGTGCATAAATATCATCACAAAAACTATAAGCAATACCTGCTTTTAGTTTTGGATCAGCGTAATAAGCAGTGTAAGAACGAACTTTGCATGATCCTTCTTTATGCGCTGCCCCAAAATCAATTAATTTCATCAATAAATTTTTTAAATCTAAAATAACATTTTGAGCTTTAATATCCCCATGCACACGATAGTGAAGATGCAAAAAATTCAACTCAGTTAAGAGCGAAATTAAGCAGACTAAGCGTTTTTCAAAGGCGGTTTGTTTCAAATCAAGGGCAGAAAATTGATGCAGGGATTTTTCTTTCTGCCACTCTGAAACAATCGTTAAGCGATTTTTTCTTGTAAAATAATAAGCCTCTCGTCCTAACAAGCGCTGATATTTCACTTCACGAGAGGCTTCTTCATAATCCAGCTCTTTTAAATGTTTTATACTAAAGGCAGGCAGAGATCCGTCCTCTTCTTTATAGCCCTTTTTAACAACTCCAAAACTACCTTCGTCCTTTTCTTCTTGATGGCCCATAAAAAACCGTAGCTGATCATTAATAATAAGCTCAGAACGTGGTTGGCCAGTCAGTTTACGGCTGTTTTTCACGACAGTGGCTTCTTCAACCAGAGGAAGTATGAAAGCGATTCGCTTTAAGGCAGCCTCAAAAGAAGCTTCATGAAGCAGCTTTTTTGCAGCCAATCTTAAAGTCAAGCGAGCAAGGCGTTGAATATTACGTTCGGATAAGGGAAGAAGAAGCGGGAGCCATTTTACCTTGATAATAAAATCTCGCTCTGCCAAACATTCACAAAGTGTAAATAAAGGTTGCTTAGGGCCCACGTTTTCTACTAGTAGATATAAGCCGCATTCATTGATGAGCTTTGCTTCATCTAATAAAGAAAAGTCTTCTTCTGTCGAAATAATCTTTATTAAATTAAAAATATCGACAGGACTTAACTCGTCCTCATCCGCTTGCTTTGCTAAAACTTGTAAATAGTCTCGCAGTTGAATAATTTTCAGCGGATCATCGTGCAGAACCCTAAGCTGAAAGGCTGCGGTCTCACACTCAGTAAAAAGTTGTTTCAGTTCAAAAATGTTCATAACTAAGCGACTATAGGGATAATTGAGTGTCTGATACGCTATCATAGGCGAGGTCAATGAACATCCATTTTTCTGTGTAAACAGAAAATATTTTTTTAGCGTGAGGAAACCCGCTTTTGAGAACCAGTGTAAGCCCGGGAATTTGTACTGTTTGGCTCAATGTTAACCTTACTCCCTTGTTTCTCTTCTAATATTAATCTATTGAGAAGACCCGGATTTACTAAACATCTTTGCTTAGAAAATCTTGCTCGACCTAGCCTCTCCAAGGAAAGCTGCGTCGAAGTTTCGACTGCGTTTCTCGGCGTATCCGAGAGGTTTGGCTTAGAACTGCAACAAGCCCTTTTTAAAGCACAAAGACCAGCTACTATTCCACTGAATAAAAAAGCCACCCCCACAGCACAAGCCACGCCAAGGCCAACAGTAAACTGAATAAGATTAATCGCTAGGTGTATCAGCTTGGGTAAAAGATAAGTTGCCGCTGCAACAAGAGGCAGACTGAATAGCGGACTAGACATTAGAGGAACACAAGCGATTAGAGCCAAGACAAATAAAGTAGGATATAAGAGCTTTGCCTGTTGAGAGCAAAAACGCAGGGTCTTACGTTTGAGAACGGAATAAATAAAATTCAAAATCAGCAAGGGACTGATTATTTTATCCGCCACCGCTTTCATATCATTAAAAAATTTTCGTTTATTGGTAGCAATTTTTATCTCAGAATCCTCCGTGATCGTAGCTGATTGATAGCCAGAGTAATGATGAGCGTGGGCAGCGAACAAGGAAGCCTGAGCCGATTCCGGATAATTAACACGGAAAAATTGTGTACCTGGTAAAAAACCATCTCCAAAGATAAATACGGGATCACCGGGTTGACGATAGACCTTTATTTCTGTCTTCGATCTTCTTGCTTGCCAATCAGGACTTAACTGAGCTAGCGTAGCTTGATGAAGAGCCGCCGGATTCAAACAGGCTGCTTCTTTTATATGCTCGGGATACTTAGCAGCAATGATCATTGCCAAGGTCCCGCCTTGACTATGACCTGCAGCCAGAATATTTTGATGGCCTCTAATCCATCGATCTAAATCATCTGAGTGATGCCGTTCACCAACGGATTGGCCGGGTGTTAGATTCCCCAATAATGACAAGTTCGCACCTTGTCCAGAAAAATAGGTTGTGCCCATTAATAAAAGATGCGGATTAGCATTCTCATGATGAGGATATTGAGGCTCCATGCCATAAGCATAAATACGATCTTCATCTTCTAATAACCATGACCACCATCCCGTTTTAGGGGAGAGATCTATTTTTTTAAATTGATATTTTACTTTTTGCCATTCGCCGTTAATTCGTTGAGGTACGCTTATCATTTCCCCATCTTTCGGATCCATAAAGGGAAAATTAGAAAGTAAAGTATTAATGAAAATCTCGAGACGATTTTGGGCAGCATCGTCACAGTGAGAGCTTATCGAATAAGCGTTCCAAAGAAGATTCTGCATTTCCAGACGAAGAGCCTTTAAAAGAAGCGGATCACTTCTGAACATCATTGCCTTGAAATTCAGCCAAGCTAATTTCAAGTTGGACCATTTAAAAATGCTTCCTTTAAAAAGAGGAGTACCATAGGTGAGATGTCGAAGTGCATTTCTAGCATTAACGTGGTAATACTCAGGCGAGCTAGTCTCTGGAAGAGCTTCAAGTTCTGCACTGAAATTGATAAGACAGGGGAAAGAATTATTCGTATAGCTTTCAAGCCCTAAGGATTTGTTTTCAGATGGCATTGGTCCTAGCCTGTTATTTTGTAATATTATACTGGGATGAACTTAAGATATTCTTATTAAATTCCCTCTGATATATTGAACTTTTATTCAACCCCTTGTTTTTTAATATTTTTTTAATTTTTATACTCTGTTAGGATCTCACCTTAGGCGTCGTCGTCCCCCGCGAAAGCGGGGGATCCAGGCTTTTTACCGTACAGAGCTTCTTATTCTGTCAAGATTTAACTGGTGAAATTAGGCTGGATATTTAAAACTGAGACTGCCTGCGCTAAGCGACTATATGGATAATTGAGTGTCTGATACACTCATCATAGATGAGGTCAATGAATAATAAATAATAAAGAAACCAAGGATCTTAGTATGTTTAAAAAAGGATTAATTATTTGCACTGTTTTTATAGCTAGTTCTAGCCTGGCTGAACCCTATCTAGGCGGAAGCCTCGGACTGCAAAACACTCAAGCCTATACCGGCTTGCTGGCCTCTGTTTTTGGTGGATACAAGCTGACCTGTGGCGAATATCAAAACTATTATTTTGCCGGAGAAATTTTTGGAGACAGTGGCACCCTGCCCTTGAGTCAAAATTATTATCGTCGCACCAATTATGGTTTCGGCCTCAGCTTTCTACCCGGTATTATTTTTCGCGAGACTGTCCTCACTTATCTGCGTATCGGTATAGAAACCTTTCGCTATTCTAAAACCTTGCAAATGTTCACCGGCGGCCAACTGGGCCTTGGTCTACAAACTAACCTGTCTGCCCATTGGGCTATTCGCGGCGAATATGTTTATACAGGAGCTGGAATTATTCAAGATTTTGGAGATTCTCGTTTCAATTTTTTCAAACTGGGCCTCAGTTATTATTTTTTCTAGCACAGGATTGTTTATTATTTAAGCAAGACTAAGCGGCTCGCTTTTCCAAGCAGCTTAGGTAAAAAATAACAAGAAATGTCACTTTTACAGAAGGCTGTATAACGATAGCACATTTATCCTTGTATTTTATATTTAAGCTTACTCAATTCTTTTCTATTAATGATATGATGAATACTCAAACTGTATATATAAAGCATTGTATTCTGGAATCCGGCAGATACAGGAGAACGAAAGCAGACCATGCTTCTTCAGGGTCTCAGTCAAAAGGTTACACGCGCCAGGCCAACCAGCAACATGATGTTCTCTGCAGCAGCCATTGCAGTTGTTAGCGAGGTTAAT
>CAYXNR010000073.1:0-7284 GCA_964466595.1 uncultured Coxiellaceae bacterium
GAGCACTTCCTTGGTAAGGAAGAGGTCACCGGTTCAAATCCGGTTGTGGGCTCCACATTGCAAGGGAAGGGTATAAAAATTGTGACTTCTGTTTTCTGGCTTGTAGTATTAGAATATCAAGCTACTTTTTAGGTGGGTGAATTTAAAGGAGCAATAGCTATGTCTAAGCAAGTATTTGAACGAACTAAACCGCATGTCAATGTTGGAACCATTGGTCACGTTGATCATGGAAAAACAACTCTTTCAGCAGCCTTAACAACTGTTTTAGCCAAAAAATATGGTGGTGAAGAAAAATCTTATGCGCAGATTGACAATGCCCCGGAAGAAAAAGCGCGTGGCATTACCATTTCCACCTCGCATCTCGAATATCAGTCAGACAAGCGTCACTATGCGCATGTCGATTGTCCTGGGCATGCCGATTATGTGAAGAACATGATTACAGGGGCTGCTCAAATGGACGGCGCTATTCTTGTTATTTCAGCAGCAGATGGTCCGATGCCTCAAACCAGAGAGCACATTCTTTTAGCTCGACAGGTAGGCGTACCCTATATTGTCGTCTATTTGAATAAGGCTGACATGGTCGACGACAAAGAATTACTGGACTTAGTAGAAATGGAAGTGAGAGACCTTTTAACTAAATACGGCTTCCCCGGAGATAAAACGCCCATCGTAGTGGGTTCAGCTCTGAAAGCGATGGAAGGAGATGAGAGCGACATTGGCATTCCTTCTATTATTAAACTGGTCGAAACCATGGATGCCTACATTCCTGTACCAGAAAGACCCTTAGATAAACCCTTCTTAATGCCGATTGAAGATGTGTTTTCTATTTCCGGCCGTGGAACAGTAGTCACTGGTCGTGTAGAGCGTGGCATTGTGAAAGTCGGTGAAGAGCTGGAAATCATCGGCCTCAAGCCAACCACTAAAACAATCTGTACCGGCGTTGAAATGTTCCGTAAGATCCTAGACGAAGGCCGAGCTGGCGACAATGTAGGGGTCTTGCTGAGAGGTACAAAGCGTGAAGAAGTCGAGCGAGGACAAGTGCTAGCAGCGCCAGGCAGTATTACGCCGCATACCAAATTTGAGGCCGAAGTGTATGTCTTAACCAAAGAAGAAGGCGGGCGTCACACTGCATTTTTGAAGGGCTACCGTCCCCAGTTTTATTTCCGCACTACAGATGTAACAGGAGAGGTCATTTTACCCGAAGGGGTTGAAATGGTTATGCCAGGCGATAACACTAAGCTGACCATTAATCTGATTGCACCCGTTGCAATGGAAGAGGGCTTGCGTTTTGCCATTCGAGAAGGCGGTCATACCGTGGGTGCGGGTGTTGTATCCAAGGTGCTTGAGTAGTATAAGAGTTCTTTTTCTAAGAGTTTTTTCTTAGACAAATGAAGACTAGGCCAGTAGCTCAATTGGCAGAGCGACGGTCTCCAAAACCGTAGGTTGGGGGTTCGAGACCCTCCTGGCCTGAGGGCTTGTGAAGAGGTAAGCGTTTCTTTCTCTTTCATTTTTAACGAGAAAGAGCGGAGGATGAGGTTCATGAAAAGTCAAGCAAAGGCAAGTGTCATGACAATGAAGCTGGTAGAACAGGGTGAGGCCTTCAATAAATTAAAATGGCTGATGGTTATTCTGTTATTAACGGCTGGTATTGTAGCTAATTACTATTATAGCCATCTTGCCTGGTCGCTACGGCTCTTAGCCTGGTTGTTGGGCCTGCCTATCATCACCTTGCTTGCCTTTCAGACACAACAAGGGAAGCTCGCCCTTGGTTTTATTCGCGAAGCGCGCGTTGAGCTGCGTAAAATTACCTGGCCCACGCGTCAGGAAACAGTACAAACGACATTTATTATTGCAATTATGGTTGTCATCCTATCAATTGCCTTATGGGGTATTGATGGTGTATTAATGTGGCTGATTGGATGGCTTACGGGGCAAAGAGGGTAAAGCAATGGCAGATGATTCAATGCAAGAAAGTACAGATGCCTCGAAATCAAAAATGCGCTGGTATGTTATACATGCCTATTCTGGATATGAGCAATTTGTCAAACAAGCTTTACAAGAACGTATTAAGCGGGATGGTATCGAAGCTAAATTTGGCGATATTTTAGTACCAACAGAAGAAGTGGTGGAGCTGCGCGGTGGTCAAAAGCGAAAGAGCGCGCGTAAGTTTTTCCCCGGCTATGTTCTAGTTGAAATGGTTATGGATGATGAAACCTGGCATTTGGTCCGATCAGTGCCAAAGGTAATGGGTTTTATTGGTGGAACCAGCGATAAGCCTGCTCCGATTTCTCATAAAGAAGCAGAAGCCATACTCGATCGCATTCAAACCAGCAGTGAGAAGCCAAGGCCGAAGGTTTTATTTGAAGTAGGTGAAGTAGTGAGAGTAATTGATGGGCCTTTTGCTGACTTTAATGGTGTGGTAGAAGAAGTAAATTATGAAAAGAGCCGTTTAAGAGTAGCCGTCCTGATTTTTGGCCGTTCCACGCCCGTCGAATTACAATTCGATCAAGTCGAAAAAGGTTAAGACCTCTAAAAATAGTTGCAAATAGCGTGTGAGTTGCTAGAATTGGCCACTCGCTTTTTTGCTACGGCATTGAGGTTAGAAAAATTATAATCCCCTTTTTTCAATAAGAAAGGGCTAGAAGAGAGGTTTTTTATATTATGGCGGCAGCTAAACCAGGAAAAAAAGTAAAAGCCCTTGTTAAATTGCAAATTAAAGGTGGCGCTGCAAATCCGAGCCCGCCCGTCGGACCTGCCTTAGGTCAACAGGGTGTCAACATCATGGAATTCTGTAAAGCTTTTAATGCAGCAACTCAGGGTCCAGAGAAACAAGGTAAACCCTTTCCAGTAGAAATAACAGTTTATGAAGATCGTAGCTTTACCTTTATTATCAAGACACCACCGGCCACCTATTTGATTAAAGAAGCGATTAACCTTGAAAAAGGAAGCTCTACGCCGGGGACTACTAAAGTGGGCAAAATCAATCGCAAACAGTTAGAAGCCATTGCGCGAATGAAAGAACCAGATTTAACCGCAGCCAGTCTCGATGCGGCTGTTAGCTGTATTGCGGGTAGTGCTCGCAGTATGGGTGTTGATGTAGAAGGAGTGTAAGCGATGCCAACCTTATCTAAACGTGCCCGCCAGATTCAAGAAAAACTCAAGCCGGGAAAGGTTTATTTACCTAAAGAGGCTTTTGCCCTTTTGAAAGCGCTTCCCCCGGCTCGTTTTCGCGAAGGGGTAGATGCCGCTGTTAATTTAGGCGTCGATCCTAAAAAATCAGATCAAACAGTGCGTGGTTCAGTGGTTTTGCCACATGGCACAGGCAGAAAAATAAAAGTAGCCGTATTTACAAGTGCTTCACATGCAGATGCTGCCAAGCAAGCCGGCGCTGACTGGGTTGGTCTAGAAGATTTAGCTGAAAAAGTGAAGGCCGGCGATCTTGATTGCCAGGTCGTTTTAGCCACGCCCGATGCTATGCGTATTGTAGGACAGTTAGGGCAAATTCTGGGTCCCCGTGGTTTAATGCCTAATCCAAAGGATGGCACGGTAACCAATGATATTGCTACTGCTGTCAAAAATGCAAAGGCCGGCCAGGTTCGTTTCCGTATCGACAAGGGCGCTGTGATTCATTGCCCCATTGGCAAGCTAGATTTTTCTGAGGCAGATTTAGTTCAGAACCTAGAAGTCCTGGTAGCTGCCTTAAGAAGAGCAAAGCCCAATACTTCTAAAGGTATTTATTTTAAGAAGATCACAGTTTCAAGCACCATGGGCCCGGGCTTGGTAATTGATGTTTCAGAGTTTGGAAGCTAATTTCTCCTTCTTTTTTAGTGAGAAGGAGCTAGAGATTTTTGAGAGGGTCATTGCCCCGAAGCTTCTGCTTTCGACAATGCCTGTCAAAGACCGTGGGCGCGTCAGCTTAATAAACGCCTAGCTTAAGAACAGTCTGCTTTTTTCGGTTCTTAGCAAGCTTGCCTACGCAGACGGTGATACCAACAATGGTGTTGCCAGTATAGTTACAAGTGAGGGGGTGTCGAGTGGTATTAAAGTTAGAAGGTAAAAAGGCTATTGTCTCAGAGGTTGCAATTCAGGCGGGGCGAGCAGCTTCTCTTTTTGCGGCTGAGTATAGTGGCATGACGGTATTGGAATTGACTGAGCTTCGTAAAACAGCTCGTGCTTCTGGTATGTATTTACGTGTTGTTCGTAATACCTTGGCGCGTCGAGCCTTAGTCGGTACGAAGTTTGAGTCGATGCAAGACAGCCTGGTTGGTCCGCTCATTTTAGCATTTTCTGGAGATGATCCGGGAGCCGCGGCACGTTTAATTCAGGATTATGTCAAGAAGTGCGATAAGCTACGCGTGAAGTCGATGTCTTTAGGAGGTGCTGTTCTTCCTGGGACTGCGCTTTCACAGCTAGCTAGCCTGCCGACACGCGAAGGGGCGCTTGCCCAATTGCTCGGTACGCTGAATGCACCTCTTACCCAGTTCGTTCGTACACTCGCTGAACCTTACGCTAAATTGGTTCGTACCTTTGCTGCAATCCGAGATCAAAAGCAGAGCGCGAAGCTTGTTTAATTAATGTTGGTGGAGAAATGTTATGGCAGTTAGCAAAGAAGATATTTTAAATGCAGTAGCTGAAATGACCATTACGGATGTGGTCGACTTGGTGAAAATGATGGAAGAAAAATTTGGCGTTTCTGCTCAAGCAGCAGTAGCTGTGGCTGCTCCAGCCGCCGGCGGCGGTGCTGGTGCGGAGGCAGCGGCAGAAAAAACTGAATTTAACGTCATGATGACCAAAACCGGTGACAACAAAATTAATGTCATTAAAGTCATTCGTACGATTACCGGGCTAGGCTTAAAAGAAGCCAAGGATTTGGTTGAATCAGCGCCTTGCGCAGTTAAAGAAGGCGTTAATAAGCAAACAGCCGCTGAACTCAAGAAACAATTGGAAGAAGTGGGAGCGACGGTTGAAATTAAGTAGTATTCTACCAGCTGATTTGTTAGAATTTGACGTTTTTGAGCTAGCCGAAGGCCTTTGCTTTCGGCTTGCTTTGTTTTTCCCGTAAAATAGCGAAAAAGGGCTAGGATGGGTCCACCTGCAGTCAAGGATCTCCTTGGTTTAATAGAAATTCTCCTTTCGCTCGGGGTTTCAGTTTAAATACGCTTTTAATTTAATGTGCGCGCAGAGGTACCATGATGACGGTGTCATACTCCTATACTGAAAAAAAGCGAGTCCGTAAAGATTTTGGAAAATTACCTACCCCTATTGACGTTCCTTCTTTACTTGAGCTCCAGTTAGAGTCCTACCATAAATTTCTACAAGCTGATGTTCCGCCTGAAAAGCGCAGTCCAACAGGGCTGCAGGGTGTTTTTCTTTCTGTTTTTCCGCTGACTAGTTTTTCAGGTCATGCTGCTATTGAGTATATCGGTTACCGCTTAGGCGAACCTATATTTGATGTTAAAGAATGTAAAATGCGCGGTCTCACTTATGGCGCGGCCTTAAGAGTCCGGCTGCAACTGATTTACTTCGATAAAGAAGCCAATAATAAAGTAAAAAGTATTAAAGAGCAGGAAGTGTATATGGGCGAAATGCCGCTCATGACAGAATACGGCACCTTTGTCATCAATGGTACAGAGCGTGTTGTCGTTTCCCAGCTGCATCGTTCGCCGGGTGTATTCTTCGAGCATGACCGAGGAAAGACTCACTCTTCCGGCAAGCTACTTTTCTCTGCCCGTGTTATTCCCTATCGTGGTTCCTGGCTCGATTTTGAGTTTGATCCTAAAGATTGCGTGTTTGTCCGTATCGATCGTCGTCGTAAATTACCTGCGACCATTTTACTGCGCGCTTTAGGTTATTCTGTAGAAGATATTTTAGATATGTTTTTTGAAAATAATGTTTTCCATCTCAATGGAGAGCAAATTTCTCTCGATCTCGTTCCTGAACGTCTCCGCGGCGAAATTGCTTCCTTCGAAGTGAAAAAAGCCGGCAAGACACTGATTGAAATTGGACGCCGTATTACAGCTCGTCATATTGCCTTGCTAGAAAAATCAGGAATTAAAAAGCTTGAGGTTCCCGCTGATTATGTTCTGGGTAAGGTGGTTGCGAAAGCCATTGTGAATCCTGCCACAGGCGAGATTTTGGTTAATCCGAATGAGGTGCTGACCGAAAAGATTTTCAAGACGATTATCGAAGCCAAGATTAAAACTTTTGAAACACTTTATATTAATGACATTGATCACGGGCCTTATATTTCAGAGACGCTGCGTATTGATCCTACCGCAAATACGCATGAGGCCTTGGTTGAAATTTATCGTATGATGCGTCCGGGTGAACCCCCCACCAAAGAAGCAGCTGAAACCTTATTTAAGAATCTTTTCTTTAGCTCCGACCGCTATGATTTATCCGATGTGGGCCGCATGAAATTAAATCGTCGTGTTGGCCGCAAAGATATTACGGGTCCGACTGTTCTTCTGAAGGAAGATATTATCGACGTCATGAAGACCCTTATTAGTATTCGTAATGGCGAAGGAACAGTGGATGACATCGACCACTTAGGTAATCGTCGCGTACGCCGTGTTGGTGAAATGGCTGAAAACCAATTTCGCATTGGTTTAGTGCGTGTTGAGCGTGCCGTAAAAGAACGCTTGAGCTTGCCGGATACTGAAAATCTCATGCCACAAGATATTGTGAATGCCAAGCCTATTACTGCAGCAATCAAAGAATTTTTCAGTTCAAGTCAATTATCGCAATTCATGGACCAAAATAATCCGCTTTCCGAAATTACGCATAAGCGACGTATTTCAGCTCTCGGCCCAGGTGGTTTAACCCGTGAGCGCGCCGGTTTTGAAGTGCGTGACGTGCATCCCACGCATTATGGTCGCGTTTGTCCCATTGAGACACCGGAAGGTCCCAATATTGGTTTGATTAATTCCTTAGCGGTTTATGCAAGAACAAACGAATATGGCTTCTTGGAAACACCCTATCGCAAAGTGATTAATGGCAGAGTTACAGACGAGGTTTCTTTTCTCTCTGCAATTGAAGAAGGCGATTATGTTATTGCTCAGGCTAATGCTACCTTAGATAATAAAGGCAAATTACTCGATACCTTGGTTCCCGTACGTTATCGGAATGAATTTAGTTTCTCCACACCAGATAAAGTGCAATATATGGATGTCTCTCCTAAGCAGACGGTCTCGGTGGCGGCAGCCCTAATTACCTACCTGGACCATGATGATGCTAACCGTGCTTAGATGGGATCCAACATGCAACGTCAAGCTGTACCCACCA
>CAYXNR010000074.1:0-7102 GCA_964466595.1 uncultured Coxiellaceae bacterium
TGGACGAAAACATCTTCGCCGGTATCGCGGGCAATGAATCCAAAACCTTTGCTATTGTTGAACCATTTAACGGTTCCTTTTTCACGTACTGCCATAAAATTAAAACCTCTTTGATTGGTAAACTACATATTCTCTTACTACAGTAAACCACCTGCAATAAAGTCCACAGTGTATCAGAATTAATCCAAAATGATAATAGGGGAAAGAGGGCGGTCCAATTTAAGGTCAAAAGATGAATATAAAAACGCAGTTAATTTGAAAAATATGAATTTATTCAAGCACTTTCAGTTCATCTTGGTAAAACTCATAGCGATTTCTGCCCAGCATTTTAGCGCGATATAAGGCAATATCTGCCTTTTTCAGCAAGATTTTTTGGTTAGTCCCATCATCCGGGAAGAAACTGGCTCCTATGCTTAAGGAGATACCAATAGCATGCTCACCCGCACGGAGCGGCCGCGCAAAGGCTTTATGGATTTCATGATTAAACTCTTCAACCCTTCTATTTAAATCCTTTGCCAACAAGAGAATAATAAACTCGTCTCCTCCCACCCTCGCTAGACTTTCTCCCGGATGCAAATTTTCCTTTAATAGGTTCGCGACCTTCACCATGAGATCATCACCGACATCATGTCCATAATTATCGTTGATGGTTTTAAAATGGTCGATATCGATGAACATAATGCAAAACCTTGTTTGTTGCTGTTTTGCCTCGATTAACACTTTCTCAAAGCGCACATCAAAGGAATAGCGGTTTTCCACGCCGGTTAAAAAGTCATGGCTGACTAAATAACTAAGTTGTTTTTTGGATTTTTCATGCTCGATGATTTCCTGATGGAGCTCTTTGTTTGTCTCTTTGAGACGCTTTAGCAGCAATTCATTTTCATAGCGTAAGCGCAGAGATTTGACAAATTGAAAATAGGTTTTATGTGCCAAGGACAACATAAAACCCAAATAACCAAAAAGAGCTAAACTTAAATAAGTATAAATCGGCTGATCTTGCAGAAAAGTCCAGAGAGCCAAAGGTAGAATGGAGGACAGCATGAATAAAGTATTGGCGGCCCGGCTCGCTTTTAAGGTTTGACAGCCGCCGGCATTGAGTCCTGCGATAATAATAATAATGAACACTTTGTGTAAAAGGGCGTCAGAAGACGTTAATGCACAGCCGGCGATGCCCCAAACTAAGCCGGAGAGTAGAGTACCAAAAATAAATATTTTCAAATGCAGGACTGGATGATAAGGGTCCCGATGATACCAATTCCAAAAGCCAATCCGCAAAACCGATAAACCCAACACAGCAGCGTACCAACTGAGCATGACGACGTGATTTTCCCAACGATATAGTCCTAGAAAAACTAAAGTGGCACAAAGCAAAGTGGCGGGTAGGGTTGTTCCTAGGAGATGACTATGCAAACGCGCAACGCAATCCTTGAAGATCCTTTGGTTAATTTCCTTTTTATCCGCAGGCGAAATAAGAGTCATTGCCATAGGTAGCCCAACATTCCTATTTATCCTAATCTATATATTATACACCCTTGGCAGGCCCACTATTTGCACAACCTGGTATATAATAAATTCAGGGTGCTAAGGAAGAAATTCGACGTTGTCGCACAATTAATCAAAGAGTTGTCGGCGGCGCCCGTCGCCCGTCATTGCGAGCGAAGCGCGGCAATCTAGTTTTTGCTTTTTAAAGTAAGTCCCTATAAAGATCATTCCAATAAGGTTCATTAATTGGAAACAATATAATCGCAGTTTAATTAATTGAGGTAACTTTACCCTGTGGTTCAAAGACCAGTCTATTGATATTCCGTCACCGGATGAGTATCGGTATTATCCTCGGTTACCCGTACCCGTTACCCCTCGTTTGGGGCGGACACCGTTCTCCTCTTTCTCCAAGTTTGCAATCTCTTGTCCTGGAGTGGTTTTCGCATTTTTACTAAAAAGCCCAAGGAACGACGACGCGAATCTTGCGAATTTTTTGGTATTATTATTAATCTGGTCCGCACTCTTTGACACCTCTTCCAAATCTTCCTTGACACCCAGTTTTTCTTTAACTTCCTTCACGATCTTTGTTGCAATAGCATCCTTTAGCCCTGGCATATTTTTTTTATCAAAAATTCTTCCTACATCAACAGAATTAGAAATTTTGCTTCCAGTCAGCTTCAGCTTTTCTATTTCCTCATCAGTTACATCTGTAAGGAGAGAAATGGCTTCACCGGCAAATGTGTAAGCTTGCTCCGTTATAAAATTTTCATTCAGTTCTCCATTCTTGTCTATCAGGGCTGTTTTTTTGAAATCAAAGAGACTCACCCCCTTTTCTGCAAAATCAAATAAAAAAAACTTTAGAATTCGATGGCTATCTTCAAAAGTGTCTCCTGTGTCTTCTTCTTTAGTGTCTTTAGTGTCTTCTATTACCAAATTTAAGGTATCAGCCAGATTAATCGGTATTTCGTTAACAATAACAGTGACGATATCCTCCATCAGATACTTATCAATCAAACCCTCCAGGTACTCAGCTGTCAAATTTTCTTTTTTCCCAAAAATAAATGAGCGGCCATGATTTTCATCTTCCTGATGATTTTCATCTTCCTGATGATTTTCCAGGACTGGCAGGTCCTCTTCGCTATATTGGAATTCGATGTCTTGTCCGGTGGCTTTCTTCTTGAGCCGTACTTCTACGCCTTGATCTGCAAGAGATTCAAAGTTGGGCATAACAAGCGCTGGAAGCGTACACTCATTGCCTATGTCCTCCAGGTTCACAATTTCGTAATGCTGTGACCTGAGACCTAAACTGAGACATAAATCACTGATGGCTTTTTCTTCATAGACAACTTCGCACCATCTCATCACAGAACACTGACCCGGTATAGCAATCACGTAGTCCGTTTTATCTTGATCTGTCTTTTTAGCTGGATCAGAGTATTCATATACCTTTTTGAGTCCTCCAGATGCGAGGTACTTACCAAATCCAAGTTTTTTCATTGCACGTGCATCGCCAAATATTTTCCAGTCATTATCTGCCGCCTTTACAAAATCTCTATAACTAGCTCCATAAAATTTAAAAAGGTCCCTTGTATCACTCATGGAAGAGAATTCCTCTGGGGTCATTTTTTTGTCGTTACTCTCGTCGCCGTTACCTGATGACATAAAGAACCTCCTCTGATATTGGCTTCTTTACCTTCATTATAGCTCGATTATGACAATTTGACCTGACCTGACCTGACCTGACCTGGCGGATATTCAACGCATTGATTTGAAATAAGAAATAAAGGACCCGTTATTTATAGAACAATACCCTTTCAACAAAAATTTCCAATATGCAACTATAATTACAATAACAGGGCGAGCTTGAGGAGTGACATATGCCAGATAACAGCAAAGAAAAAGAAATAATAAACGCCATAATGAGCATCAAAGAAGAAAAAGATTCAGACGAGCTTGCAGACTTCATCATAGAAGCCCTCGAAGCGGGCGAGATTACGGAAAATGGAATGCAGAGAATATTAAGCGTGGCCGTTAACAACAAGTTTTGTCCCAGTGAAATAGTGCAGCTGCTCCTTGATACCGACACCATTCCCTTTACAACGGAAACAATGATTAAAGTTATAAAAAATGCAGCCAAACAGCCGGACAGCGAAAAACTTGGAATGCTCCGCATGGAATTTAATGGAACTCTTATGGACCAGGCTATAATTCATAATACCTTGTACACAGAGATACTTGAAAAAATGAATGCTTCTACCTCGAGTGAAGAAAGGAAGGAATATCTTACAGTTCTTAACATGCTTACGGGAGTACTCGAAAGTGTAGAAGAAAAAATTGAGGAACATGAAAATATTGATGAAAATATTTTTTCAGAAGATGAAAAGAATGAATTTTTAAAAGCTGCCATTATAAATAAGCTCTGGCCTGCTGAAGCAATAACTCAACTTTTAAAAATTGGCACTACTGTCGACCAGGATATTCTCGAACTTGCTATTGACCATAGAGATCCAGAAAAATTCGTAATTCTTTTTGCTCATTATGACGGAGACCTCGAAAAACTTATTTTTTCAGAAGATGAAAAAAATGATTTTTTAAAAGCTGCCGTTATAAATACACACTGCCCTGCGGAAGCAATAACTCTACTTTTAAAAAAGGGCATTACTGTCGACCAGGATATTCTTGAACTTGCCATAGACAATGGAGATCCAGAAAAATTCAGAATTCTTTTTGAGCATTATGACGGTGACCTTGGCGCGCTTTACAAGAAATCAAAAGAATTTATGGACGCAGAAATCAAAAAATCCGCTGATTCACACAATACAAAAAATAATCGTGTTTCAGAATATCTGGAAATTGTATTTCAGATACACATTAAGAAATATAAAAATATACCAGAAGAATATCAGGATATTGTGAAACCAATCCTTGATATCGCTGACAACATAAACGATTACTCAAACTGGGAAAAATATGTTCTTTTGGAATCAGTTGCCCGCTTTATTAATCGTAACATTCTGCTTAATATCAACTTTACACTGTCTGATAACGGAAATTTTATATTTTCTGACGTCCTTCAGGAGGAAATGACTGATCATCCTCTCAGGGAGAAAAATTCTAAAACCATAATACTGGATGCCTTAAGAAATCAGGTATCAGAGCTTACGAAACCGTTTAAAACAGTGGAAGATTGGCTGAACTCCATAAAGGGGCATCCTGATCTTGAGCAGACCGAAATAGATAAAATATGTACAAACTTTCTTTCTTCGATTAATACTGAAGTGCAGAATCTATTCAAAAATTTTGAAAAAAATGACAGAAAAAAAATTAAGCTTTATGAAGGAAAATCCATCTATCTTGGAATGAGTGATACATTTTATGAAAAATATAATACCGTATGTGAAAATATTATATCCGTCATGAATGGGGAGATTAGCGATCTGATCGAAGAAAAACGAAAAATTAATAAAAATAAAAAAATAACAATAGACACTGAAGAAAAAGATAGCAAGAAAGCCTCTATCAAGCGGGAAAGAGAGGAGGGTACATTGAGTGGACCTGTTAAAACAGATGATAGCAAGAAAGTATCCGCCAAAGCGAATCCCTATACAACATCTCCGTATCCTAAAGTTCCTCAAGAAGCGCTAGTGGGTAAAAAACCGAAAAAAAATAGGAATCTCTTTTTTGCTAGTAATTCTGATGAAGAAACGCCTGTTACAATTGAACCTAAAAAAACAGATAAAAAATGCCTCAAGATTACCGTCACCCGCGGGAACAACACATGGTCCTATAGTGATGAAGCTAACGAAGAGGACAATACTCTTTACGAAATGACGGCCAAATACGCAAATGTACGCACATTTGTTGTAATACCCAGCCAAATTATAGATCGTTATCCTGACGCAAAAGATAAAATTATTAGTGCAACCGACTTTGGCGACAAAGAATCCTCCATTAAAACCATAAAAGACACTGAGGTTGAACTTTCCGAATGGGATTTCAAATATAAGTTCTATACGCAAGGTGACAAGCATACACGCTGTCTATTTCGAAAACTGAAAGAAAACGTAAAAATTGAACCGAAAGACGCAGAGGTATTCATAGTAGGTTGTGAGAGTGCTGCAATCAAGAAAAAAGGTCGTTATGTAAATAAACGGCATCCTCTTGAAAAAAGTAAAAATCCTGAACTCTCCACGAAAAAAAGGAAACTTAGTCAATGACAGACCTTTATCTCAGCGGACAGCAAAGCCTCCTTTAAAATATGCTATGATTAAGTAAAGGCCTTTAGGAGCCGCTTATGACCTGGATTGTTACCGCGAATTCAAATCAATGCCGTATCTATCACTACGATGGAAAGGTCGAAATGATGTCGCCCCGAAAAAACGGACACTCAACTAAGCAACTTTTTGCGCTTCAAAATATACCGGGCTTAAGTAGCCAAGTCTAGAGTGAAGGCGCTTTCGATTGTAATAAACATCGATGTATTCAAACACGTGGCTTTTTGCCTCAGCACGCGTTGAAAACCTTTCTCCATGGATTGCCTCGACCTTGAAGCTATGGTTCCAACTTTCCATCGAAGCATTATCATAACAATCCCCGCGTTTGCTCATGCTGCAAATAAAACCATTTTCAGCCAGTAATTGTTGATAATCGCGCGAACAGTATTGGCTGCCGCGGTCAGAATGAATAATCACGCCTTGCGGCCTTTTACGCCTCCAAATGCCCATTTGCAGGGCATCTTTAACGAGTTGTGAGGTCATACGCTCAGACATCGCCCAGCCAACCACCATGCGTGAATATAAGTCCATTACCACAGCCAAATAAAGCCAGCCTTCTTCTGTCCAAACGTAAGTTATATCGGACACCCATTTTTCATTGGGTCGATTCGCTGAGAAATTTTGCTGTAATAAATTGGGCGCTACAGGCAGTTTATGGTTGCTGTTTGTGGTCGCCTTGAATTTTCGTGCCGCTTTCGCGCGCCAACCATTTGCTCTCATAATCCTTGCGACGCGATGCCGGCCAATACATGTGCCTTCTAAATTTAACCGCTTTGCAATGCGTTTAGCGCCAGCTCGTTGATGCTCTTTATCATAAATTTCCTTAATTTTAGCCGCTAAAATAGCATTTTCCTGGGCGCGTTTTGATGGCGGACGATCTCTCCAGCCATAATAGCCACTTGCTGAGATCGACAGAAGACTGCACATCATTTTTATTTGAAATTGATCAGAATTTTCCTTTATCATGGCGTACCTCACTTCGATTCTTTTGTGAAGTACGTGGCCACTTTTTTTAAAAAAGAAACCTCTTGCTCCAAGCGATTAACTTCACGTTTAAGTTTCGCCAGTTCAGCTTGCTGAAGTTTCTGCTGCTCTAAGGGTTGACCGCCGCCTTGACGTTTTCTAGCCCGCCAAGAATAAAGCTGAGATACCGGAATACCAAGATCCTCTGCTGCTTGAGGAAAGCCATCTTTCTCCGCTTTCTCAAGTGCTTGGTCTTTGAACTGTGGACTGTATTTTTTACGTACCACTTTTTCTTTCTTCTGGTTCTGTTCGTTCATTTTTTCACCTCAATTTAGAGATTTTACTCTCTTAGTGGGGTGTCCGTGAAGTCGGGGCTAGATCAA
>CAYXNR010000075.1:0-6986 GCA_964466595.1 uncultured Coxiellaceae bacterium
TTCGTTGTTTATTTTCTACCCTTGGAAGGGTGTATTTCAAGATACAACCCCTTTTTTTTACCCTTTTTCTTTTTTAGTATGAAGTGAGGCAATTATTCCTGGCAATAAGCCCAACGATTAATTGGCAAGCTGCTTGTTTTTGGGGGCAAGATCAGTTATTTGGGTTTAGGGGTAGGCGGTTGAGGTTGATCTGTCATTTTTTGATTCTCAATTTTTTGACGAATTGATAAAAAAGGATCATTGGAGCTATAAGAGACAGCTGCTTTTAAAAGGGCGCTATAAAAATCCTGGGTATCTGGATGTCTTCTAATGGCGAATATCCTCCCGTAAAATCCAGTTCTTTTTTTTGCAATGTTTGTTATCGCGATAAATAAATGTAGTGCTTCTGCATCACTGAGTTGGTTGAGGTCTTTATTAGCCAATAACGCTTTCATTTTTTTAATCCCGGTAATACCATACCTAGCCTTATTACTCCAAAATTGATCATTATCCAGTATATTTTTAATTTGAGGTAATAAAATTTTACTTTCTTGCGCTACGAGAAAAGAATAAAACTGATTGGGAACGACTAATGAGTTTTTGTCTGGGTTGCGAATTTCTTTCAGAGCATCTTCTTGTTTAACGTTTAGTTCATTTAATCCCTCTAAAATAAGAATAATTATTACCGATACTGTTGAATTGTATTTTTTTGATATTTGGTTTTCTTCACCGAAAAAGTGACCAGAATATTTACTAAATTGATCCATTTTAAAAGGCAGTTCTTCTAAATCGGTAAGATTTTTACGAGTCAGTCCTAAGGGTTTATCTTTAATAAGCTCATCAATAACATCTATATAAATATTGCGAGCTATAGCATGAGGTAGGTTTTCAGCCCCAGGCTTATTTTTTGATGGAAGTAAAAAGACATATGAATCCAAGACTGTCCGAAAATGATAAGCGGCTTCTAAAAAAGCTAAGCTATTATTAGAAATATTTTTAAGAGTTTCTCTTAAATTATCCCACTCATTAACTAATTGTTCTCGTCTTATCTGCAGTTCTTTTTTTCTGTCTAGCATAGAACTCCGGAATTGTTAATTTCTATTTTAAGTATAGTAGGTATTTCATTGTAAATATTAAATGCTTTGTTTCTTAAATAAATGAGTAAAATGAAGGATATAAGCGGATATTTCCTGAATAGACTTATTCTCGAAAAACATGGAATTGATTTTATCGATGCTGTTGAGGTATTTTATAACTCACCTTACGCACTGTCATTCTGAGGAGCGCTTTTTGCGACGAAGGATTGATAAGGCCACTATTTTAACCCAAAATAAGAAAAAAGGGGTCAGAAAAAGGGGTCAAGTATTCACATGACACAAATAAAAAATGGAAATGTGTCATGTGAATACTTGACCCCTTTCCTTTCATCTTGATTTCATCCTTTAAAAAATAAGCAAATTATGCGTTTGGATGTGGGATCCGCCTCAGCCTATTTACCAAAAACAGGTTTAAAAATATCTTCGAGTTTTATTAGATCAGATTTATACATATCTTGTGCGCCACCTGGGCGCTCATATCCATTAATTGCATCTAATAGCGCCACTGTTTGTCCGGGGCCTGTGGCTGCATAAGTCTTGCAAGACTGCTGTTTTTGTTCGACATAAGCTTTCCAGCCTCCCCGCGATAAAAACGCAACCTCGTGCAAGCCCGGCGCGCACGCAGCCCAGAATATCCGACAAAAAAATCAATGCCTAACCGTGATTGAGGATTATAGAAGTAAGAAGAACCATCTGTGTTATTTAAAGTACGAGGAGAAATCTTGCCTTTCTCCATAGCTGGACCAATCCCATCGCGCACAACCTGGGCATCACGTGAAGATAACTGCGCTTGTAATTTACCATAGCCATTGATTATAAATACGTCCCTTTGATTCCAATCACTAAAGCGATCAAAATTGGTGTCATACCAATCCAGCGTTTCTCTTAAAATCATCGGGTCGAAAATATACCCTGAAATAAGCACTCGATTAGCATCAGGCCTTAAATCTTTTTCAAGCTGATCAATCAGCGGTTGACACTTTGCTTGAAACTGTTCCAAACTATCGTCATCTTTACTTTCTAAGGCAATAATCCCCTCTCCAAATCTTTTAATGGTCTCCAGAATCTGCTGATTTCTTGCCTCATTTCCCCGGATGGCTTCTTCTGAGGTTACGACTTTTAATTGTTCCGCCACTTCATCTCGAGAAAGTCCGGCCGCTGCAATTAACCTTTCAACAGCACCCCGTTCTTCTTCCTTCTTTATCCTCATCCTCAAGTCAACATCGCCTGCCATCGCTGCTATCTGTAAGAGCGTTCCTTCGACAGGCCGTTGTAAAGGATCAAAGGCTCGGGTGATACAATGAACAAGATGAGGATTTTGTTTGACTAAGGCCAGGGCTTTTTTTATGTCTTCTTTTTCACCGCGTAAAATAAGAGTGGCAGCCTGCTTAGCCAGCTTCCTAAAAAAATATTCGATTTTTACTCCAAAAAGAGTGAAATTTTGGCGTTCTGCTAGAGAAAAGGGTTTGGTTTCATCATCAGGATGACCAAGCCAGTTGGTGTTAACATCATCACCTACATAGCCTAATACAATTTCTGGAAGACCTTGCGTAAACTGAGCGCTTCTCATCACTTCGCCCGCAGCATCGGGATCATGAGAGATGAAAGGCTCCGAAGGAAGGGCTGCTTTGCTGCTGGTAGATAATAATTCAGGGTCTTGATTTTCTGATGAATGGTTAGGCATCTCTATTACCCTCGTTAGCTGGATGAATTGTACAAGCATATCGCGTTATTATTTTTTCAACAAATAATAGTCATTTTTCACGGGATTATTATGCCTTGATCATCTTTTGTACCTGCTTTGCCTGTCCTTCCAACTGAGCTTTTTCTCTTTTACCCCTTTTATTTTTAAGATCAGACGCGACAGGCTCGGTAATTTGTATTACCGGGGCTAGTATTTTTTATTCCTTTATGGATAACTTAAATGTATGCCTCTAGCTTCAAAGTCGGAGCAACAAGTTCAACAATTTTATGTCTACCATGCCCAGCAGGGTTTACTTCCTCATGCGTCTTGACTATGCCAACGCTCTCCATTTCATGTATATCCCTCTTAACAGCAGAACGAGTACGATGAATTGCTTTGGCAATATTGGTTATCGAATCTGGATGTTTTCTAATACTAGCAATCAACTTTATTTTTGCAGCACTCAAAAAATGAAGCATTTCTGTGGGATCTACAAAAGTTAATGTAGCGCAGCGTTTTTTGATTATCTCTCCGCGATCAGCAGCGCGCATAATTTCCCTCGCGCCAGAGAAAAATTCTTTAACAGAACCTGTTTTAACTTTCAATATATTAGCGGTTCTTTTTGATTTTGATTTTTTCATGCAAAGCCTCCCATTCTCTTTCAAGAAAAGGGGTCAAGTATTCACATGACACAAATAAAAAATGGAAATGTGTCATGTGAATACTTGACCCCTTTCTGACTTTCCTTTCTCTTTCTTTGTGATCAGCCTCCCGAAGAGCAATATGTAAATATACCTATTCCTTTCTCCCAGAAATCAAATACATGATTAGTCCACCTGCAGAAAAAAGTTGTTTATTTTTATACCCGCTCATTATACGATCTTTATTTTTGAGAACTCTTTCCCAGTGGGCTTTAAATTCCGGCGGCAGTCCTCCGCCCGCAAGAAATAATTCTTGCATTTCTTCTTTTATATTGTCCCAGTGTTCTTTTGAATCCTCATTTAATCCAGAAAGTGTAATGCGTTCGCGCGGTGAATCATAAGGTGGAATAAAATAATCGGCAAGATCGGAAAGATAGACCTGAATATTTTGAACACGCGCTTGGTAAAAATAGAAAGGGACCATATCACCACGAAATGCATTCCCTTTATTTAATTTTTCTCTACCACGTTCGCAAATTAATTCAAAACGAACAGAATCAACAATCTCATTAATAGGGTCATTAAAAGTTAAGTTATTAAAAATAAGACGCGATACTAAATTATTAGGCTCAGCCACCGCAATCAATCCACCTGGTTTTAATACACGCAACATTTCATTCAATGCAATAGCTGTGTCTTTAACGTGTACCAAAACTGTTTGGCAAGTCACCATATCAAAATAATGATCAGGGAAAGGAATGGCTTCTGCGGTTCCAATTTGATAGGTACTACAGGATCCTAGTCCTTTTTGTTGCGCTCGTTCAGCTGCTTTTTCTACCCATATTTCTTCTGGATCAATACCTGTCACGTGCCTTTCAGGCGATAAATAAGGAGCAAGCAATTGCCCCCAATGGCCTATGCCACATCCTACATCAAGCATGCTTTTCACTTGAGTCAGTTCCCAGCGCTTCGCCATGAGGGCAAGAAAATCAGATGAGTACCAATAATCTCGAATATCAGATAATACATTTTCTGAGTGTGGCTTTTTCTTTGTCATGATTATTATTTTTCTCTATTTATTGATATTTAGTCCGTTTTTGCTATCAAAGCTGACAGAAGCTGTGGGCTTAAAATTAACGCTTCCTTTTCAGTTTTCGATAACTTTTTAATCTGCTTTTCTATTTTCATTGCTTCCGATCTACTACCACTGACCTGCCAGCTCTGGGCAAGGCTGACAGGTTTAAAACTGCGGGTATATTTGCATTTTATTGTACCTGATGAATGCTCCTCATAACGGCGGTTAAGATCGGTGGTATAGCCCGTATAATAACTTCCATTACTGCATTTTAAAATGTATATCCAATAAATTTTGGTCATTAAATTCGCTTATTTTGAATTTTGACGCACTTCATCACACACCTATTCTTTTTTGCATCTGCTTCGCCTGCCCTTCCAACTGTGCCTTTTCTTGCGCCAGCACCCACTTATCATGATGAAGCAGTTTATTTTGGGCTAAAGTCTCATTCAGGGCTTTTTGGCTATCTTCTAATCGGCTTGCTAAGAGCTTCGCTTCTGTTTGAGAAGCCATCAATTGATTTGACTTTAATTCTAAGGCTTTTTGTATCTCCTTATATTGCTCCTGCCAATGCAGACTTCCTTGAAAATACCTAGCCTTCTCTTTTTCTTCTTCACTTAATTGAAGTTTCAATTTCTCAATGAAGGAGAGTGCCTTTACCTCGGCTTCCTCAAGGGCATTATGTTTTTTCTGCAAGGCTTGATATTCCTGCTGTAAGGAAGCATTTTTATCCCTTAAAATAGTATTTTGCTCTTTAAGGGTTTTGACTTCCACTAGCAGTTCCTGTTTTTGCTTTTCAAACTGCTGTAAATCCAGCAAGCGCTGCTCCCGCGTAGATTCCCGATAATGTTCAAGATTAGCCTGAACCTGCTGATGTAAACGGTGTAATTCAGCGATGCGTTCCTGCTTTTCAAGCACTTCTTTAGCTTTAACTTCCAAGGAGGATTGTAAGCCCCCTTTCTCATTTTCTAAGGCTAAAAGTGTCTCTTCTAGCTGTTTTTTATCTAAAACGAGCTCTTTTTTCTCTTCCGTCCATTGATTCAATAACTGCTGCCAGCGTTGGTTGTTTGATTTATATTTCTCTACTTCTCTATTTAAGACAGCCACTTCCTCTTGCTGCTCCTTTTCAAGAAGAGTGCATTTATCTTCTGCGAGTTGTTTTAAGCGCTCCCAGAGGCCTTTCACCATGGCTAAGGCTTCTTGGGGAAGGTTTGAATGTAAGGAAAGTGCCTCCGTACCTGCTTGCTCTTTCCGCCAATCGCGTAAATGATTGGCAATAGTTGAATTGCTGCCCGTTTGGAGGATTTGCCGCACTTCAGCGATGGTTGGCTCCCTTCCCTGCCCTAATAATTGACTGGCTGCTTCAAATACTTCGTGCTTGGTTATTCCTGGACGTGCCATTTTTGCTCCTTAGATTATTACGTGTCTTAATACATTCAATGTTACTATAACGTTAATGCATTGCAATTGATTTTAATATTATTTATAGTTTATCTATCGATAAGGATATTTATCGATTGTTAATTTTGATTCTCGTTCATTAAGTATCGTATTATGGGATGAAATACAAGATATCAATCGATTTCAAAAAGGAATAAAACATGGAACTCAAGATCACTAAATTCAGGCCAAGATTTTTTATTACGTAATGAAGAAAATCGCTCCCTTTCAAATTGGGTTAGCAATCCTTATATCAGGGCGGACGTCGAGTGACAATACCCGCAAAGGCTATGGCTCTGACCTCAAGCACTTTGAAGCTGGGGCGGCAAACTACCCGCAACACCGGATGCCATCGCCACCTATTTACAAGATTACGCACCCAAGCTAAATGCCCATACCCTAGCTAGATGACTTACCGCTTTAAAACAATGGCATCGCTATCAGGCTTTCCAGATCCAACAGAGCATCCTGCTATCCAGAAAACCATGATCGGTATTATCCGTGTTCATGGAAAGCCTAAGCAAAAAGGGGGGGTTTGAGAAAGCCGCACAAAAAGCGTACCCTTTAAGCGTGGAAGACTTACTCAATCATAAAGTATCTATCGCAAAGCAGTGCTTTATCCGCTTCTGACGGCAATTTGAAAGTACATTCGCAATTACTTGAATAATCAATCATTTTTTTAATGCCAAGATGGCAAAAAAACAAAATAATAAACTATACTTTAGGAGTAAGAACTATGCAAAAGTAAGAGGACGCAAGCAAAATGCCATACTATTTAAGCTATATTGAAATTAATGGTCATTCTTCATTAATGCTATCAGAGCAGAAAGACACTTCTCAACCAACAAAAATTATCTGTGAAGTTGGCTTTGGATATGACATTAACGATACACCACAAGGCTTAGGTGGTTACTTCACAACACACAAAGGGCAAGTTCGCGAAGAAACTAATGCAAGTAGAGCATTATATAGCAGCTCAGCTCACGTGAAACATCGTACATATGAGATTTCTCAATCTGAAATGGAACAATTTTTTATCTTATTAAATAATGATAGAAGAAAAAACACTC
>CAYXNR010000076.1:0-6959 GCA_964466595.1 uncultured Coxiellaceae bacterium
TATTTGCTGTGGGGTTGCCGGCATATGGCCTGGCCCATTAGAATAAAAAATAGAATCTCCCTCATACCAGGGGAGTTTTTTGACTCGTCTTTTCCATTCAGGAGAGGAGACGACTCCCGAGAGTTCTTCATCCAATTCAACGCCACTCGGTTTACCAAAACCAAAGCGGGATAAAATGTTGTCGATTTGGTGAATGCCTAATTTGGTTGCCAACTCATAAAAATAAACGTCACAGGAGGTTGCAAGCGCTTTAACTAGATTAACCTTACCATGGGCATGCATGTCACGAAAAACATGGTTGCTATTATTCAGCATGAACCACCCTGGATCAAAAATAGTATCTGTAGGAGAGATCAGTTCCTTATCAAGGGCTTCGAGGGCGAGATAGGGTTTGATTGTTGAAGCAAGCGGGTAGAGACCGCGTACGGCGCGGTTGTAGAGCGGATGATCCGGCCATTGTTGTAGTTTGCGAAAATCAGCCGGGGAGATCCCTAAAACAAATTGATTAGTGTCATAGCTCGGCATGCTCACCATGGCTAAAACTTGTCCGCTCTGTGGTTCAATAGCAACCAGCGCACCACGATGTCCCGCCATCGCCTTTTCTACCTGAAGCTGTAGGCGACTATCAAGGGAAAGATAAAGATTTTTTCCAGGGACAGGGTTGGTTTGCTTTAAAATACGTACGGCTTCGCCATTCGCATCGGTTTCAATCTCTTGATAGCCGGTTGTACCGTGTAAGGCTTGTTCATAGTATTTTTCAATGCCCAGTTTTCCAATGTAGTGACTCGCGCTATAGTTAGCGACATCAATTTTATTCAATTCTTCTGTATTGATTTGACCCAAATAACCCAGGACATGACTAAAACTTTCCCCTAGGGGATAATGGCGTAGTAAACGACCCTTAATGAGCAAGCCGGGAAAACGATGTTGATTTTCAGCAAAACGCGAAACCTCAAGTTCTGTCAGACGCAATTTTAAGGGGATTTCTTCAAAACGGCGGTGTTGCTTCAATTGCTTATGAAATAAGCTCAGGTCTGCATCGGATAAGCGAATCAGTTTATTAATCTCAAGCAGCACCTTGGACAGATTGTGGGTTTTATCTGGAATAACATCTAAACTGAAGACGGGAGTATTATCTGCAAGTAAAATGCCATTCCGGTCGTAAATTAAGCCGCGAGTCGGTTCAAGAGGGATCAAATCCATTGAGTTGTGAATCGAAAGCGTGGTATAAACTTGATTTTTATGGATTTGTAAGTACGCCAAGCGCCCAATTAATAGAAAAAGCAGGATGAAGATGAACAGCAGGGCCGTGAAGGCGCGCCGCGCTGTCAACTGAATTTCATGACTAATATTTTTAAAAGGAACCTGCGTTTTTGACATAAGTGGCTATCCTCAGCCCATAAAATGTCATTCTTTTGTCATTTTTTTACCACTATTTTAAGTAGGTGGTAAAAGCAAAATTTGCTATAATTACAAGCCATTCTCGTCTGCATTACTGAGAATGGTTATTATAATTAATACTGTATCATTTTATAACCTTAGGAGAAATTGTTATGAAATTTAAATTATTAGTCCTGTTGGCCTTCGTCGGAATTTGTGCCAGCTCGCTAACTATAGCGGAGAATGCTAATAGAATGTTAGCTGATTCTTCAAACACGAATTCACAGCCTGCCCTTAATCTCGCTGATAATACGGATAACTCCCAAACCGGCAGCAGCACCGATAATTCGGCCGGTAACAGCGATAATTCGGCTGCAACGGATAATTCGGGCAGTTCTCAAGATAGCGTGCCTCCGAATAATGATGACACCAGCACGGATACTGGCACGGGAGATGATGACTATTAAAACTGTTTATACGGTATTGTCCCTGAGGGGATAATACCGTTAACAGCTCTTCTCAATTTCATCCTATAGAAAGGATGCCAAAGCTCTTATTTTTCTCTTAGATAATGCTCCCTCAGCACCTCAGCAATACAACAAGTTAGCTTTTTTCCTGTCGGTATATGCAAAAATTCGTTCGGTCCATGGGCATTGGAAGAGGGCCCTAGTAAGCCTGTAATTAAAAATTGTGCCTCGGGAAAGCGCTTGCCAAGCATGCCCATAAAAGGAATAGAGCCGCCTTCGCCCCAATAGACAACGCCTTTACCAAAATAGGTTTTGGAAGCCTGGTCTGCAGCATTTTTGAGCCAAGCACTTTCTTGAGGGGCGTTCCATCCCGAGCCGCTGTCTGTAATTTCATAGCGTATTTTAGCGTGATAGGGGGGATTGGCTTCTAAGGTGGTTTTTAAAATTTTAGCTGCTTTTTCTGCGTCAGTAGTAGGCGGTAAACGGAGAGATAATTTAAAGGCAAGTTTGGGTAGGGTGACATTTCCAGCGTTTTTAATCTCTGGGAACCCATCGCTGCCTATCAAAGAAAGAGCGGGTTTCCAGCTGTGGTTTAAAATCAATTCAAGCGGCTGTAAGGAGAGAGGTTTGACGCCGCTTGTAAAGGGCAGCATTTTGTAAATTTCATCTCCCAAAATAGCTGCAGCCTCCTTGGTTTGTTTCATCCTTTGATCTGGAATGGAAGCATGCAGGTCATGCAGTAAAATTTCACCTGTGCTGTCTTTTTCGATACGGTTTAATAATTGCCGCAAAATTTGAAAGCAAGAAGGAACGATGCCGCTGCCCATGCCTGAATGAATGCCCTGTGTCAGAACTTCAATCTGTAAAATGCCGCTGCTTAGACCTCGTAAAGAAGTTGTTACCCATAATTGCTCGTAATTCCCGCAGCCAGAATCAAGACAGATAATTAAATTGGGCTCGCCCACACGATCTTGTAGGGCTTCTAGATAATAGGGTAAGTCGTAGCTGCCGCTTTCTTCGCAGGCCTCTATTAAAATAACACAACGCGCGTGAGGCAATTTTTGAGCTCTTAAAGATAAAATGGCGGCTAAAGAAGCAAAGGCAGCATAGCCATCATCGGCACTACCTCTGCCGTAGAGCTTGTCGCCTTGTCGGACCGGCTTCCAAGGATGGAGTTCAGGATCCCAGCCGCTCATTTCCGGTTGCTTATCTAAATGGCCATACAAGAGCACTGTTTCCTCTGAAGAACCCGGAAGCTCCATAAAAATAATGGGGGTGCGCTTATTCAATTGAATAACTTCTACGCTTAAATCTGGCGGGCCTTGTTGCTTACACCAGTCGGCAATCAGGTTAACTGCTTGCATCATATGCCCATTTTCCTGCCAGGCGGGATCAAAATGCGGTGATTTATTAGGAATACGTATATAGTCCATCAGTGTGGGAATAATATTTTTTTCCCAGAGATTTTGAATAAAAGCTTGGTTTTCTTGGCTATTCATCGTTGGCATCCTTTTAAACAAGCGCTCAATTGAATTTTTTTCTCACAGCCTTTGCTAATTTAGCGAGTAAAGGCTCGGTTTCTTGCCAGGAAAGGCAGGCATCGGTAATGCTTTGTCCATAAGTGAGGGCTTGATGATGGATTATATTTTGTTTACCACCGATAAGATAGCTTTCAAGCATGAGACCACAAAGTGGAAAAGGCTGCAGTCCGGGGAAGCCATTTTCTAGATAGCTGCAAATGCTTTCCACGACTTGAATCTGTTGTTGATACTGCTTCTCGCAATTACCATGACTGCAATCAATCATCAATCGAGGTATTAATTCAGCTTCATGCAGCTCTTGGCTAGCTTGTCGAATCTCGGCTTCAGAATAATTAGTTGACTGCCGCCCACCACGTAAGATGATATGGCAGGTCTTATTGCCACTGGTTTGTATGATAGCGGCCTCGCCTTCTGAATTGAGACCAAGATAATGATGTCCAGAAGAAGCTACTTTTGTTGCTTGGATAGCAACTTGAACATTGCCATCGATTGAATTTTTAAAACCAACCGGAAGCGGCAGGCCGGAGGCGAGTTCACGGTGGACCTGGCTAGCCGCCGTGCGTGCGCCGATAGCTGCCCAAGAAATTAAATCTTGAAAATAGCTGGGGGTGAAAAGATCCAGAAACTCGCAGGCAGCAGGTAAAAGACGATTGATCTCCAAAAGAATTTTGCGGGTTAAGAAAAGGCCTTGTTCTATATTGTAGCTATTATCTATGAAGGGGTCATAAATTAAACCCTTCCAACCTTCCCTTGTCCTCGGCTTCGAAAAATAAGCACGCATAATGACATATAATTCATCGGAATAGCATTCGGCAGCCTCTTTTAGCCGTTCGGCATATTCTAGAGCTGCTTCTTCTTCATGCAAAGAACAGGGACCCACTATAACCAGGAGCCGGGTATCTAAGCCCTGGATAATACGAGTGATGGTCTCGCGGGCTTCTGAAATGGCTTTTATGAGCTTTGTCTCAAGAGGTAAACTATAAAGGAGGAGACTGGGTTTCGGGAGCGGTGTTTCTTTGCGAGGAAATTGTAAATTTTCATTAGTATTCATCATATTTATGGTTGCAAACCGAGGATTTACGTTATATTTATAAGGTATTAGAATGAAAAGTTAGCATATCTCTCTTACCCAAGCAATCTGAGGAAAAATGAAAATGACAAAAAAAAATATTCATCTGCTAGGCTATGCTTCAGCTTTGGGCGGCGTGAACCCAGAATGTGGTCAGGGACCGCTTTTACTTCAACAATCAAAAGAATTAAATCAATTGTGGAAGGAACTTGCAGAAAAGGGAAGAGCCTCACAATGGGATAAGATTTTTCAGCCGCTTCCTTTTCCTCCAGAAAAAAAAGCAGATGAGATCAAACGCCTCTGCCAGAACTTGGCTTTGCGTACAGCTGAGTTAACACAAAAAGAAGAGTTATTTATCGTCTTCGGCGGTGATCATACTTCTGCGATTGGTACCTGGAGCGGTGTTCACCACGTTCTGCAGCAACCCCTCGGCTTAATTTGGGTTGATGCGCATATGGATAGTCATACACCAGAGACCTCAGAAACGGGACGCTTTCATGGCATGTCCTTGGCAGCGCTCTTAGGCTATGGTGATTCACGTTTTACCGACTTGCTTTCTTCTACGCTTAAAATTAATCCCGAGCAGCTTTGCTTGATAGGTGTGAGAAGCTATGAAGGGGGAGAAATCAAGCTCTTACAAAAACTGGGGGTGCGGATCTTCTTTATGGATGAGGTGAAAAAAAGAGGCTTGCCTATTATTTTTAAAGAAGCTTTGGCGCTCGCAAACCGAGGAACAGCAGGGTTTGGTCTCAGTGTGGATGTGGACAGCTTAGATCCGCGAGAAGCCCCAGGCGTCGATGTGCCTGAGCCAGAAGGCTTGAGTGTAAAAGACTTAAGTGAGGTGCTACAAGGGATTGCGGAGCATCCTCGTCTTAAAGGGATCGAGGTTGTTGAATTCAATCCCCATAGAGATATCGAGCAATTAACAGAAAAAGCAATTGTGACCTTAGTGCAGGCAATGTTAGGGCCTTGAACATGCTGAAGGATAAAATTTTTCTTGAAAATTTACCGAATCAGCCAGGTATTTATCAAATCTTGGGTGAAGGAAGAGAAATTTTATATGTTGGAAAGGCAAGAGATTTAAAAAAAAGGGTTTCTTCTTATTTTAGCTTGAAAGTACAAGATCTCAAAACTGCTAATTTGCTTAAGCAGGCTAAAACAATTGAGATCACCATGACACATAGCGAGGATGAGGCGCTGCTTTTAGAGTGTTTTTTGATAAAGAAACATCGGCCCCGTTATAATGTGCTTCTTCGAGATGACAAAAGTTATCCCTATATTTTAATTACCGATGACAAGCCCTATCCCCGCATTATGCTTTATCGCGGTCTAAAAAAAGGAAAAGGCCATTATTTTGGCCCTTATCCTGATGCGACGGCGGTGAGAGAAACTATTCACCTCATTCAAAAGCTGTTTCATCTCAGAAGTTGTAATGATAGTTTTTTTGCTAGTCGAAAACGACCTTGTTTGCATTATCAAATCGGTCTGTGCTCCGGCTCTTGCACAGGCTTGATTCCGCAAGAGGAATATCAGAAAAATGTTGAACATGCGATTTTATTTTTAAAAGGCAAAAGCCAACATCTTATCCAAGAGTTACAAAAACAAATGGAAGCGGCTGCGGCGGGCTTGCATTTTGAGCGAGCAGCAAAGCTACGAGATCAATTGTCTTATTTAGAGAAAATCCAGGAACGTCAATATGTAAGCAGTAGTGGAAAAAGCAAGGCAGATGTCTTAGGTATAGCTAAGCATCACGGCATGGCTTGTATTTATTTGTTAGTCATCCGCGAGGGGCGTTTATTAGGAGGACGTTCTTATTTTCCCAGTTTGCCAAAGGAAACGGATCCTCGCGAAATTATTTCAGCTTTTATTAGTCAGCATTACTTAGAGAGGGAAGAAAATGAGGAGTTTCCTCAAGAAATAATTATTGGGGAAGTGCTTGAGGAAGGTCAGTGGTTGGAAAGTACTTTAAGTAAGCAAATAAAAGGAAGCGTAAAAATTATCAAACCCCTACGAGGAGAGCGTCGTCAGTGGCTAGATATGGCGGAATCGAATGCTAAACAGTCTCTTGCTAGTCAGCTTATTCATAAGACTAATATTCAAGAGCGAATCATTGCCTTGCAAGAGGCTTTAGAGCTCGCTACTCCGCCAGAACGAATTGAGTGTTTTGATATCAGTCATACGGGCGGAGAAGAGACAGTAGCTTCCTGTGTGGTTTTTAATCGCGAAGGGCCGCAAAAAAGCGATTATCGTCGCTTTAATATTAGTGGAATTTCGCCAGGGGATGATGTCAGTGCAATGCGACAAGTCTTGTCGCGTCGCTTTAAGAGGCTGCAAGAGGAAGGAAAAATTTTGCCAGATTTAATTTTGATAGATGGCGGCCAGACGCAATTAGCTTCTGCTGAAAAAGCCTTAGCCGAGTTAGGGCTGCGAGATCTTTTTTTAGTTGGAGTAGCCAAAGGAGAAGGACGCAAACCAGGCGAAGAAACTCTTCATTTCTATCAT
>CAYXNR010000077.1:0-6920 GCA_964466595.1 uncultured Coxiellaceae bacterium
CCACCACCACCAACACCAACACCAACACCACCGCCACCACCAACAACAACAACAACAACACCAACAACAACAACAACAACAGCAACAACAACAACAGCAGCAACAACAACAACAACAGCAGCAACAACAGCAGCAACAGCAGCAACAACAACAACAGCAACAGCAGCAACAGCAGCAAATATTACATGGCAGTCCACAGCATGAACAACCACATCAACAAACTCAGCAACAAGCTGAAGAACAAGCTCAGACAAAAACACAAACGTTACCAGGTAAACAACCCGAAAAAGCAGAACCAGATGAAAAACCAGGGGAAGATAAAATGCCAGATTTTACTGCTGCTGAAGAAGAAGCACAAGTTCCAACTTTTAGCGTCCAAAATGAAAATTTTGATACTGAAGATCAGGATAGTGATGATGAACAGGAGGTTAAAGCCACAAACAAAAAACAGCCCCTATCCAGAACAACCTTCCTGGAAGCAGGAGACTCAGCTGCTGCTCCCGAACTCGAACCTGATCCTATTCTTAAACAATTAGGTCTCACTACAAATATAATTGTCTTATCCCCAGATCAGGATACCAACCCGAGAAAATGCACAATCATCGCCGGTACCGCAAAAACCCCAGCAGAACGATCTCAGATCTTCTCTGCAATCAATGGCATATCTCCTTCTGCTATCACCATGCATACCACCCCTAGCCCCTCGAGCACTGAAACCACCATCGTTGCTATGATTCGAGATCCTGAAATAAACGGAGCCTACACTCCTTTAGATAAAAAAATGGAAGGATTAGCAGGCTTTTTTCATTACTGCGAACAGGATGGAAATAAAAAATCACCTATTTGCATTGGTGGGCCGATTGATGTCGATACTTTAATCCAAATTATGGATTGCTGTTTAGCAACAGGGCGAGAGTTTCGTTTTGGAAATGAAAATGCGCCTTTGACAATTAATTTTGGACCGGGACAGTCGCTTGCTATCGCCAATGAAGTGGGGGGTATTCCAAACCTTATGGCGCTTCGTGATACAAATACTCCAGGAATGGATGAAAAATTGGAGATACTGCGGAAACGGGTACAAGCTCAAAAAAAACACCCCAAGGAATGCATACCAGCATTTAGAACAGCGGTAGAGAAGAGTGTTAACAAATTAAGAAGCGTTCCTACCTACACACAAAACATAAGAGATCTAGAGAGCATAGATAAATATAAAGAATATACTCAAGCAGCAACACGTAGTAATGTACAACATTCTCCAAGCCAAGGCTTCCTGAGAAGTGTCTCGGCAACTGCTCAAGCAAAGGTCTCACCAGCCGCTTCTGCTAGAGCAAGATCTGCTTCCGCAGATTTCGCCACCCCTCCTCAACAGCATAGAGAAAAATCTAGTCTTTCAGTAGATTCAGCTGGCGATACAATCCAACAGCAGCCAAAATCTGGTGCTCCTTCAGAACAAGCTCAACAACCTGCAAATGCTGCTGCAACGCCTGATCCGACTCCAAACCAAGAGCCACCAGCTACTCCAAAGGAATCGCAAGAAGAGGGGCCACCAGATGAAGACTCTTTCGCTAGTTTGGGGGGCATACGACGAGGACCAAGTTAGTAAGTGTTTGGTTTGACCTTAAAAACATGCAGGTACCTGACAGACCGTAGACCCAAATAAACAGCCGAACCCCTCAACTCAGCTAACCTCATGAAAAATATAGGAAATGCAAATTTAAAGTCCCTTGCTATACTTTAAATACGATACTAAAAACATTAACTTAACGAGGAAAACCTTGCTATGAAGCTCCGAAAACAAGCGGCCGAAGGCGCAGAAACAAAAGCTCTTAGCAATGAGGTTTCACCTGTCTTAAGTGATGGTGATCTAGCTGTGCCGCTCTGCTGCAAATGTTGATATGGCGCAGATAAAACCAAAGAAATGAAACTCATGATGAGAGGTGCATTGTGAACACGGGGAGGAAAAGGGAAGATGAATTTAAAGAACGACTACTCGAATTATTCAATAAGTTCATAAAATTTAACACGCCAAAAAATACATCACTTTATCTTGAAATACTTCGAGCTGATATCACCCCATATCAGGAGTATCCAATTGATAGTATTGATTTCCGTGATGCATTATATGGAAAAGTAGGAGTAAACGAATTACCTCCTAAAGAAAAAGAAAATGTTTCTATTTTAATGAAAGAATTTTTACCCAATACTTCAGAAAAGATCGAAGTTAAAAACTTAGACGAGATTGATGAAGAAAAGCAAAACATTGATGATATAAAGGAACTATACGAAGAAGTCATAAGCCCTGACAACTTTGAATCGGTGCTTGAAATTGAGTTTGAAGATTTTTTAGAAATCCTGTCAAATACTTTAAAAACATTAGATAAATTTAAAGACAAAAGCCAATTAAATGATTTCATAAACGCACTACCTCTTAAGCCAAGAAATGAATTAATTACAAATTTGAGAGATGCTATATATTTTGATCGAATAGAAAAAGACAAGAAAGTTTATAATTTTTTTATACAGAACAATGAAAGCGACCTTCTAGACTTAATAAGTGAAATAAAAATAGAAAACGTAGAAGATTTTATTAATAGCTTTCAAAGGGGTTATGCAGAAGAAAACGATCACACTCTGATGCCAGGCAAACAAGAAGAGTGTTTAAGAGAATTAATAGAGAACCCGAATCATCAAACTTTTTCAGCCTGGAAAGAATCATTAAATTCAAAACAGTCAATTAAAGAAGCAGCTACTGAGGATGAAATTGATGAAGCAAATGAAGAGCTGATTCTTGAAAATGATCGCCTGAGAACTAAGCTAGATGAGCTTAATTTAGAATTACGTTCCATAAAATCACGTCTAAGTAAATCTGAAAAAATACAGACAGCAGCTATGAATGAGGCTGCAGAAACAAGAAGTGAAAATGATAATTTAAATTCCCAATTAAAAAAACTAAAAGGAAAAATAAAATCTGATTCAGAAAAACTACAAGCAATGGAAGAAGAAAATGCTATTTTAAAATCACAACGAGGACAAGCTCAGGCTCAATTATCTGAATTGTCTAACAAGGCAGCATCAGCTGCAGCCTCACAGAAACAAGCGGAATCTAATGAAGCAAGATTAAGAGCTCAGATGCATGAATTAGAGGAACAATATAACTCTTACGATAGCGCCAATGAGAAAAACGTTAAAAAATTAAATAGCCTAAAAAAAGAATTAGAAAAAACACAAGATGAATTTAACAAAAGTAAAGATAAATTTAATGATCTTGTCGGAGAAAAAGATAAGAAAATTGAAAATTTAGAACAGGATTTAGAACTTGCATTACAACAGATTATAGAACTAGAACAAGAAAAAGCAACCCAAGGAGAACAAGAAAAAGCAATATTACCAGCTCTCAATCGTTCTCTTGCGGATGAATTAAATGATGAATTAAAAGCTGAATTAGAAGATGAAGTAGAAAAAAGAATAGCCGCAGTGGCGAGCGCAGAAGCAGCAATTGAAGAACAACGCAAAACACAAGAGAAATTAGAAAAACTAGAGTTAAAGTTACATCAGGCAAATGAACAAAAATCAGAGGCAGAGCAGCACGCAGAAACTGCACATCAAGCACAACGTGAAATTCAAGATAGATTAAATGAATTAGAAGAAAAAAGCCAACAATCAGCCACAGCACTTCAGAAACAGCAAGAAGAATTAACGAAAACCCTGCAAATTGAACAAGAAAAAGTGAGCCAGTTTAAAAGAGAGAATGAAGAATTAAGAGCGAAGGCAGCACACGAAGAAACAGGCAAAAATACAGCAGAAATTCGATTAAGAGAGTTAGTATCCGAATTGCAAGCAACAAAAGATGCATTAGCTGCTCAAACAAAATTAGCATCGGAAGAAAAGGCAAAATCTGATCAATCAATCATAACACTGCAAGAAAAATTAGACAAACTACAACCACAATTAATTTCCCTTCAATCAGAAAAAGATAAGGCAGAGGCACAAGTAGGAGATGCATTACAAGCCCAAAATGCTGCAGAGCTAGCAAAACAACAAGCGCTTGCACAAGCAGAAGCTGAAAAAAAAGAAAAAGAAGAGGCAGAACAGCGATCATTAGATGCTAATACAGCATTGGAAGAAACAATTGCTGTAAAAAACCAAACACAAGCGGAATTAAAAGAACTACAGTTGAAGTTAACTCAATTAGAAAAACAAAAATCAGAAGCAGAGCAACAAGCAAAAGCAGTAGATAAAAATCAACAGGAAACACAAGGTAAATTAAACGAGGCAGAGAAAAAAATTCGAGAATTAAAAGAACAAAGTAAAAAATCAGCCATAACGCTTCAGAAACAGCAAGAAAAATTAGAGCAAGAGCTGCAATTTGAACGAGAACGAGTAAGCCAGGCTGAGGAAAAGAATGAAGTATTAAGAGCGAAGGCAGAAAGCGAAGAAGCAGATAAAAAAGCAGCAGAAACTCGTTCAAGTGAGCTAGAATATGAATTACAAGAAAATCAAAATGCACTAGCTGTTCAACAACAAGTAGCTTTGGGCGAGAAGGCAAAATCTGATCAATTACACCAAGAACTGCAAAAACACCTGGAAGCAGAACAATCAAATCAAAGAAAAATTAATGAGTTAAAGCAGCAATTGAGCGCCGCTCGGGAAAGAGCGAGCCAGTTTGCTTCTAAAAACTCAGAACTTGAAGATCAAAAATCACAAGAAAAGCAACGAGCAGACAATGCAGAAGAACAACAAACAGTTCTACAAAATCAATTAAACGAGCTACAACCCAGATTAGCTCTCTTAGAATCAGAAATAGATTCGGAAAAAATCCAAGCAAGAGAAGCATGGAATGCCAAAGATATTGCAGAACAACAAAAAAAAGAAGCTTTTAAACAAGCAGAAGCTGAAAAAAAGGAAAAAGAACAGGCAGAACAGAAATCATTAGAGGCAAATAAAGCAAAGGAAGAAGCAATTAATGAAAAAAACCAAACACAAGCGGAATTAGAAAAACTCCAGCTGCAGTTAACTCAATCAAAAAAACAAAAATCAGAGGCAGAGCAACGAGCAGAAGCAGCAGAGAAAAATCAACAGGAAACACAAGATAAATTAAACAAGGCAAATAAAAAAATTCTAGAATCAGAAGAACAAAGTAAAAAATTAGCGCAAGAGCTGCAATTTGAACAAGAACGAGTAAGCCAGGCTGAGGAAAAGAATGAAGTATTAAGAACGAAGGCAGAAAGCGAAGAAGCAGATAAAAAAGCAGCAGAAAATCGTTCAAGTGAGCTAGAATCTAAATTACAAAAACTAAAACCAGAATTAGAATCCCTTCAATCAGAAAAAGCTAGGGCAGAGATCAAAGCAGGAGATGCCTTAGAAGCCCAAAAGGCTGCAGAGCTAGCAAAAAAAGAAGCGCTTGCACAAGCAGAAGCCGCAAAAAAAGAAAAGGAAGAGGCAGAACAGCGATCATTAAATGCAAATAATGAAATTTCTGCTTTACAGCAGAAATTGGATGCCGCACAGGTTAGAGCGAACCAGCTTGATGCCGAAAAATCAGAACTTAAAGATAAAAAATCACAAGCAGAGCAACATACAGAAGCCGCAAAGAAAGAACAACTTGAAACAGAGGGTAAATTAAACGAAGTAGAGAATGAATTAAAATCTATAAAAGCACAGAATGATGTCATAAATCAATCACTGAAAGGCAAAGAATTAGAATTAGACGAAGCATTAAAAGAACATGAAAAACGACTACAGCATCTTCGTGATAAAAAATTAGAAATTGAAAGACAAAAATCACTAGCAGAAGGCGAAAAACAAGAACTACAGAATGAAAATCAACAATTAACTAATAAACTTCTAGAAAATGGGAACGATTTGCGTGAGATAAAGGCACAACTTGATCAACAAATAGAAAATTCAGCTAAGGAACTTCAGGAACAGGGAGCTAATTTAACACAGCAGCTGGAAAGATTGCATGAAAAATTAGGGCAAGCTGAGAGAGAAAAACAAAAAGCAGAAGCGGAGAAAGCACGCGAAACAGCAGATAAAGAATCAGCAGAAGCTGCTTTATCAAAGCTACATCAAGATATTAAAGAATTATTGTCCGATAAAAAAACAGCAAGCGAAGCAAACGAACAGCTATTGAAAGATAAAGCTAGTGTAAATCAAAAACTAACAGAAGCGCAACAAGCACTAGCAGCAGCAGTGCAAGCTAAAGATGAGGCATTAGCTGAATTAAATAATCTTAAGGATAAACACTCAGATCTTGAAGGAAAAGCAGAGAAAAAAAATAAAAATCAGAATCAAATAATAGCTCAATTAAAAACAAGAATGCAAGAAATAGCCGAAAAAGCAGCGGCAGAAAAACAAAAAGCATTAGAAGCTAAACAGGCTGCAGAAAAAGAAAAAGAAAAAGAAAAAGAAAAAAATAAAGCACTAACAGAAGCCGTTGACGCTGCCAATGCAAAAGCAAAGGCGGCAGAAGATATACAAGGGAAATTACAATCAGAAAAAGATGCGGCCGGTAAACTAGCAAAAGATGCATATGATGCTCTACGGGATGCAGAGAGATTAAATAACGATAAAATGCAAGATAAAGACAAAGAATTACTAGAAGCACAAAATGAATTTAGGTCACAAATAAAAAAATTACAGGAATTGTATAATATAGCAGAAGAAAAAATTAATGAGCTGCAAACTCAATTATTACAAGGACTTGAATTTCAATCAGATGAAGGTGAATCAGATGAAGAAAAGATGAATTTAGCAACTGACTATGAAACGACAGATGATGAAGAAGACCCGACTCAAGAACAACAAGCACAGCAACAGCAAGAACAACAGCAAGGACAACAGCAAGGACAACAGCAAGGACAACAGCAAGAGCAAGAGCAAGAGCAAGAGCAAGAGCAAGAGCAAGAGCAAGAGCAAGA
>CAYXNR010000078.1:0-6670 GCA_964466595.1 uncultured Coxiellaceae bacterium
ACTTGATGAACACCTCAAAATCAGGCATTGCAACCAGTTGGAATGAACTTTCTATCGTGGTTGCGAGCTTAATGGGTCAAGGTAAGATCGAGCAGTATCAAAATGAAACGCCTGAGAGCCGTTAACCTTGTGGTGGGCAAATCGTCGATTTGGCCCCCGCAGGGATATGGACTATTCTATCTTAACGAGGCTCAAGTCGGCGTTTGCTTTTTTGGAAAGGATTGGTTAAAGGTTTAATTGATGAAGTTTCTAAAAAAAATCATTAGGAAGTCATTAAGCGGACAACCTAAACAGGCTCTAAAATTATCAATGTTGTTGTCTCTAGTTGTGTCATGTGAAGACTTGACCCCTTTTTCTTTTTCTTTTTTCAATACTTTGCAACCATCTTATGCTTGCTTCTGCAGGGTCAAATTAACAAAAATCCACCTCAATCTCTGCCGCACTATAAATAACATTAGGAATAAGCGGCGTCCTGCCTCTGCCTCGAGCACCTTCTTCTAATTTTACAAAACCATAATTTTCTAACATTCGAAGAGTACGAAGTAAATTATTGGCACTACGCCCCGTAACACCCTCTAGCTCTTTAATAGATTGTGGCTGCTTGTCCACAATAAGCTTAAGAAGCTCTTGATTTTCCTCCGACAAAACATGAGCTAAAGAGCGCATAGAACGGAACCAAATTTTAGGCTCGTCCTTCTTGGGCTTATAGTTACCCCGAGCAATAGCAATGGTTCTCTTTTTAAATTGCTCAAGAGGCATAATACCGACTTTAACAATTCTATGGGAAGTCATTCTCATTTTGGTTCCTCCTCCAATTTATTCAGTATTTTCTCAACTTCCTAACCGTTCCTGCACCACATACCTTACCCCATCCAAATCAAGCAAATTTTCTAATGAACCATCCTGCTTCATTTTAATTATATCACCTTATGATATGTTTTTTAGCCTTGCGGTGATTTTATCAAAAAATATATCATATTGCGATATATTTAAGCGGATAGAAAATAGCGCTTAAAAAACAAAGAGCTTCGAGAGCCCCTCACACTACCGACAAAGCACAAAGCTGATCAATAAAAATTCAATATATTTCAATCAGATAAAGCGCACCTACTTACTCACAAGTTGCGGACTATACTTAAGATGTTAATCCCCTGAGGCAATTAAAATGTCCAAATCATCAAAACAAAAATTCAATGTGAACCCGCCTTCCCCAATACAGCAAATAGATTTAACAAAAATAAATAAAGCTGCCTTTTTGCACTGCTGCGTTGGGTGCATTGTACTAAGCCAAGATGGAAAAATTGTATTACAGCAACGGGACTCCGATTCACTTACCTACCCAGGCTGCTTAGCCACTTTTGGAGGCGGCCTTGAGCCTGGGGAAAGCCCCATGCAAGCTTTGATACGGGAGCTGAAAGAAGAATTAGGTGCAAAAGTTCAAGCATCAGACGTTATCAGTTTTGGCGCCATTACAGAAAGCTCAACAGATTATAGCGAACTCATTTATGTTTATTTTTGGCACGACAAAAACGGCACAATAACGGGGTGTTATGAAGGCAAAGCAGAATATTATGATAACTGCGCTACCGCCATGATGCACCCTAAAATAATGGATGACGTGCGTTGGCTTTTAAGGCAATGCCAGAGCCGCCAACTCTTGAAACCTTAAATGAAATTTGCCCTGGCGTCTTGAGCCTCACTTATCTTGAGCAAGGTATTATTTTTTACCCATCCCCATCCTTGATGGCGGGTTAGCCGTAGCAGTAAAAGCTTGTGCTGAACCACCTCTGCCATGCCATACTCTATACGCGAGAACCCCAAGTGTCGCTGCTGCTACGCCATAACTAAAGACCTTTCCATAGCTCTGGTTAGAGCTTTTTCTTGATAATTTTAATAGCTCTTTGCCAGCCCAAGTTTTCACATGTCCATCTAACATCGTAGTATAGTCAGTTGCCGGGCCACGAATAAAGTAGATACCTGACTGCTCTTCCCCGCAGGCTAATTCTTTGTAAGATGGAACCCTCCCCTCAGCAGCACGAATGAAAGCATGGACTTTACCCTCTTCCATTAAACTTTGTCCTGATAAACCAGAGATCGTACTGATAGTCCCGATAATCTTTTGTCGCGCAGCCGCAAATAAAGGCCGCATTAGCTCTAATCTTCTCGGTTCAATTATTTTAGCTATCTCTGCTTTTTGAGCGTCCTCGGATAATCTTGCTTCATTCAGATAAAGACTTAGTAGCGCTTCTTTCTCAGCAGATTGTAAACGGGTGAAGTAATCAACAATCTCATCATAAAAATAAACATCGGTTGTGCCATCTGGCTGAACCATAACAGTTGCGCTGATCGTTCCTATTACTTTATTTTGCTTATCTAGCAGAAAAATTTGGTCAGTAACCATGGAAGCAAGCGGTTTTTGACTATCTAAATTAAAACGGCAAAACTTATCTGCTTTTTTTCCACCTGTTAAATATTCATTTTGTTTCCCAGGAGTAAAATCAGCACAGCGGTTAAAAAGTTCGGCTAAGTCTTCATATAATTTATCTGGATTTTCCTTATTAATAGCTAATAATTCCGCGAGCGTAGCAACTTTAAAAGCAGTAGCCTTCTCTTCTTCTACGACTTTTAGGGGAAATGATAAATCACGCTCATACTGAATAACTTTTTGTTCACTTGCTGTTTCTTCCGTTAGAGTCAAACGCGCTTCGCCAACAAGGAAGCGTTTAGCGCCGAACTCTACAGCAAGAGCATATCCACGTTGGTCGCTAATAAAGAAGGTGTTATCGAAAGGGTTGCAATAAAGAATACGTTTGCTATCACTTTTAGCAAAAAAACAGATGCCCGACCCTTGTCGCTGTATTCTATAGTTTGCTATTTTTTTAAGAAATTCTAGGTTTTCTGGTGTTTCATCTACATCTGCAACATATTCTACAATACCATTCTTTTTTTCTAATAAGCGCATGTCTTTTCACCCCTTTTAGTAACTTACTTTATTCGTAATGTTTTGTATGCCAAATTTGCTTCAGTCAACAATTTGGTGCTGTTCTTTATTCCAGGCAGGTCTACAGGAAATAAACAGTTTCATGTGCCCCTCCCAATAATATTTTTCGTCCGCCTCTATCAATACCGCATCACCTGCATTTAGCTTATGCTCCTCATTATTAACAACAATCTTACCTTTTCCTTCAAAAACATAGGCAAGCTCGGCACATTGTTTATTAACTACCCATCGCTCATCTGGGTAACGACCAGATACTTTGGCAATCGCCATATCAAGCATCTCATGATTGAGAGGGTATTCAATAACCGCGCATGTCGAGCTATTTGCCTTTTCAACAGCTTGGTGCCTCAAAGAAATTTTCATCCTTCATCTCCGATTTAATTGGATTACTGAAAAAACTACCCATTCAAAAGCAAAGTATTGTAATATACCGCCCGAATTTAGGAATTTCAAATGAAGACTCAGAGTGTACCTAAAGAATTCCAGCATATTTCACCTGCAGGCGCAGAAGTCAGGTTATTAATGAGCAATGCAATGGCCGGTTTAGCGCACTGCACGCTGAAAAAGGGAAAGATTTCAAAAATTGTTCGCCATAAAACAGTTAGCGAATTTTGGCATGTTATTTCTGGCAAGGGTGAAATTTGGCGAAAAAATGGCGGTCATGAATCAATTACAAAATTGGAAACAGGGATAACAATTGATCTTCCTCTAGGTACAGACTTTCAATATCGCAGCGCCGAGAACTCTGATCTGGTTTTCATTTGCTTGACAACCCCACCTTGGCCCGGGGCAGATGAAGTGAGTTACGTGAATCATGGAGCATGGGTGTCTACCAAACTGTAATACTCTCCGTGGCAGCTTATCTTTTATTTTTTAAGGTGGTGACGTTATCCAGGACCTGATCAACCTTCTTTTGACTGCTTATTTTGCTGCTAAAGAATTTACTAAAGTTAATGTCCAAGCGCTTCTCTTCACTTACAAGCAGATGGCCGAGTTGCATGATAAAGCCTATGCCCGTTAGGCCAAAAACAACGTTCGCTGCAAGATGTTTACCTGATTTTCTTCTGAACTCATTGAGGAAGGAGGATTCTTGAATGATTCTTTGAAAATTATTTTCTAATTCCCGATTATTACTACTGTGTTCTAAAGTGTTTCTTAATTGAGCACAAGCAGCCACCGCCTTTTGTCCTTTACTACACCCCTCACCCTTTCTGTATAAAGTCTCAAGTCCTATGCTTTCTTCTAGAACCTGTGCTAGCTCTTGAGTAAATTTTTTATCGCTGCTCTTGAAAAGGAAAGGTTCTTCTCCTTTAGCAGGGAAAGGCAATTTGTCTGAGCTGATCTCTACAACCCTCATATTAAAATTTCTGTTATTATCTGGAGCATATAATCTAAATTCGCCATTTTTATTACGCGCTATAATTAGATCCCCTGGTTGCATTACTAATAGATCAATCTGATTAAAATCACCGACACTCGCTAAAGTAAGATCTCGTCGATATGGTTTCATTAAAGCTTGGCCATAGGCCTCTAGCTTGGCGATGCTTTCTTCGATTGGTTTCTTTTCTTCTTCGCTCAGCACTGCGTCTTCTTGAAGGGAAGGCATAAAGTCACCTCTTGAAGTCTTGTTATTGACCTTTCCCTTTAAGTATAGACCCAGTATTTATATTTTTTATGTAATAAAAACAATTACTTATATGTGTACGGTAGAGCGGGTTCACAAGAGCTTTGGCTTTATCAGTGACTAAATTTTTAAACCTATAGTGATATGAAATCCTATTGAATAACCTTTAAAAGATAAAAGATCAGGTAAATTATATTTTTTTCTTAATCTCAAGAGGGACGGTGCTTCAACTAGAAGTACATAATATGTCTTTTGGCCAATTTCAGTAGTCACTATATCTTTAACAAAAAAACTGTGTTCTTGCTGCAAATCATGTGCATTAATATTTTTACTCTCTTCTGGATAAATAATAGTAATATGCGCACCTACAGATTTTTCACCAAAATAATCTGGTTTCTTAATTCTCTCATCTTCCAATAGAGGATATAATTGATGAATATAAGTATCATCAATATTCAAACAAAATAAATTATTTTCTGTTTTTTGAGTGCTTCCTGTTGACGATAAACGTTGTGCATTTTCAATTATTTTAGGAAGTTTTAGTGAAATAATATTTGGTATCATTGATTCGTCCAAACAACTCGGGCTTTATTCAGTTTTAAATTCATTTGCTGATAAATGCCAGTATGTATCTATTGCAAACTCATATATCAACTTCATTCTGCTTAATCATGACTCTTCAAAGAATAACTAAGCTTAGGCATAAAGATTTTTTCCCTTAGGTAGCGATTCAAAGGCTCTGAATAATACGACGCAATTAACTGACCCAACAATCCTGAACATAAAACAACAACCACGTACTCCGTCACAATTAACCAAGTTGGTTGATTAGAACGATATAAAATACTAGTCGCGCATAGCACAACAAAACCATGAGTTAGGTATATCTCATAACTATTCCTACCAAACCAAGGGATTATCTTAAACCATTTGAAATTTACCTGTTGAGTAGCAAGTATTATCATGGCAATGCCAATCTCTAGTAAGGTCACATTTAACCCTATTGATGTAACCCCAATATCAAATGCTTGCCTTCTAAAGAAAAAGATAAAGCCAAATAAAAGGCAGCCAAGTATAAATAAAAATCTTGACAACGTAATTGATCGCACTTTATCTGCAAGCATTGCAGATAAACAACCTATAGCAATACCGTCCATACATGATAAATAAGAATGGTCACTCCACATATCATTATCTGTGAATTTTATTCTTGCTAGTGGGCCTAACAATATGAAAATAAACATAGCAAATACAAGGTGTTTTTTATTGCGAAGTACGAGGCACAGCAGAGGAAAAAAGAGATAAAAAACTTCTTCTACTGATAGCGACCATAGCAGGTCCCAATTGGCTGGTAGATAGCCTACTTTTGCCTCTAGCCAATTAATTTGAAATGTTAAAGCAGAAAATAAGGCTTGCTGAAGTGAAGCATTTTGAATAATAAACCCCTTTACATTTATTAAATGTAATAAACTCAATACCGTTAATAGCGCAACTAGACAAGGAATAATCCGAGAAAATCGCATTAGATAAAACTGACCTAGGTTAATCAATTGCAGTTTGTTCCATTTCCTAATGCACGTTGATGTAATAAGAAATCCAGAAACAACAAAAAATACCATGACACCATAATAGCCACTGCTTAATAGCCATTTGACCCATGTAGCAGAAAGCAAAGATTGATCAATTCCTAAGTGAATTTTACAGTGCAGCAAAATTACCGATAGTATTGAGAAGCCGCGGATAAAATCAATTACGTCGTTTCTATTTGTCATGTTAATTTAGCTCCGCCCATCCATAGGTCGGGGTCTTGGCTTCAGTCTTTGGATAATAATTAAATATCAATTTTACATATTTTGTTTACATTTGAAAGCAGATGTAAACAAATTTTGAAGTGTACAAAAAGATAAGTAAAACTCTTTACTTGATTTTTATGAAAGAATCAGTTCAAATAAAATGCGCCCGGACAAGGTGTTAAGAGCACCTCATCCGGGCTAACCACAACAACATCAACGGAGATGTCATCATGGCTAACGGTAGTTTAGTCA
>CAYXNR010000079.1:0-6621 GCA_964466595.1 uncultured Coxiellaceae bacterium
TACCTCTCCATTTTGCCCAGTAATGGAGAGGTATAGGTTGAAGACAAGATTTGACCCCAGTAATTTTATTGACTAGCTCCGCTAATCAATTTAAATTGAATAAAAATGAGGAGCTTCCTTATGGCTTTTCCACAAATCGCGAAAGATAACCTGGCAGCTGCTTTATCCTTGGCTAATATATTTACCGACCCTCAGGGAAATTATCTCCCCCTCAACATACAGCTGAAAGCCCTGTCTGATATTCGGGGTTTGCTTAACTGGCAGCTTTTGAATCGCCATGCCAAACCCATATCCGGCGGATGTCCAGTTAAAAAAATATTAATATCCTATATTAATTTAGAATCTAGTGTTGATTTATTTATGCGTTACATCAATATACCAGAATGTCCTCTACAAGCTAATCTGGCTTATATCGATGATAAGCTACAAAAGCTTATTTATAATAATTTTAAAGAGAAGGTTTTGCGTCGCTCGCTTTCTCGTCCTGGTCAACCGCTCTCAAGTAGTGTGGAGCTTGCCATACGCCAGCTTATTATAGAAAAAGTATTAGGCTATAGTAAAAGAGAGCCCTGGCAAGACAAGGAAGAGTGGAAAATTTTTGTTGCTGAAATTGATGTGGGCATCGCTCGTTTAAGTGAGATCTATGAAAAAATTTTACAAGATTTTTATGCGCAATTTGATGATTTTAGGCAAGGCCAACTCCTTTTTCTGAAAAATTATTTTAAATGCTGCTTCTTTTTGGCGCAACTAGAACAGTGGTTAAATCAGGGTCCCTCTTTAAGATTAGCATCGGCTCTTGCAGATTCCGAGATAGACAATTTTTGTCAACAATTGCTAAGGCTCGAACAAAGCTATCTTGAATTTGATCTCAGTAATCTCAATAGACAATTGCTTGCCATGCAGCAAAAAAAATTAAATCAAGATCAGCAAAAAACCCTTGTTAGGGCTTTAATTCAATTAAAGCCAAAATACGATGCCTATCGGCCAGGACAAGATCGTTTAAGTCCAGAAGAGCAATTGCAAGAGTTTAGCAAGTGCTGGCCAAAACCGCAGTTTAAGCTATTGAAAACGCTCTCTCGACAGAAGCGGCCTAAAATCGAAATCGCAGGGAAGGCTTCCCAAGCTAAGAGGCAAGAACAAGCCGAGGATAAACCGCTTCATCAGAACAATTTAAATCATCGCTAATTTACTACCTGCTACGGTAATCAACACCCGATAAAGCGGTTTTTGCATATAATAAAGCGGTAAGATTTTTTTCTCTATGATTCGCAGCGAATCAGCAGCAGCTCCTTTTTGCACTGCCAGTGCCTTTGCTTTTTCTTCTAGTGCTTGTAAGCAGGGCTTTTTTCCCGGCTCGCCTGCAATAAGACAATCCACTTGACCAGCAACTTCAGCTAAAGCTGCTCCATAGGCATTGGCAATTTGATAATGAGGTGGGCGAATATAATTATTTTCTAATAAATTTTCAGGAATATTTTCTGAACCACCACCGACAAATAAAATAATTTGCTTACTGGGGTTGGGTATCAGCAATTGAAGCGCTTCTTTAATTTTATTCATGAATAAAGTCATAATTAGACGCGCTTCGCTGTTATTTTTAGTTTTTAAGCTTTGTCCCACATCATAAAGAGTTAAATTCGGTCCACCTCTGCTTTGGCATTGCTTAAATAGAGATGCGCCTACACTATCTGGACCAATAGAATAAGTGGATTGACGGCGACGAATGACCGAGCCACCGCCCATTGCCAAGGCTGTTAACTCAGGTGCTAATAAATGACAGGCAATACCAGCAATCGAGGTTCCTCTTAAAGAATACAAGGGAAAACCATTTTCAACTTGACCAAGATCCGTGGACGTTCCGCCAATATCGACGACGACAGCATTCTGGCAGTTTGCTAGCTTACAAGCACCGATTAAGGAATTAGTAGGGCCAGAGGCTATAGTCTTGACAGGGAATTCAAGTGCTTCATCAACCGTAAAGAGGGTGCCATTATTTTGAGTTAGCAATAATTCGCCTTGCCACCCCATGTCGGCTAAACGATTTCTTAATAAATTAAAATTCTTCCGCAATACTTTTTTTAAAGCAGCATTAATGAGTGTTGTATTTTCTCGCTCAATAAAGCCGAGACTGCCTAATTGGAAGGATAAGCTGAGTGGTATAGTGGGCCATTTACTGCGGATAAGCTCGGCCGCCAACTCTTCATCATCTGCATATAAAGGCGAAAATACACCGACAATAGCTAGTGATTCAGCACCTTCTGTCAGTAGTTCAGTAACAGCCTGGAATAATTTCTCAGAATGAAGAGCTTGAACACAATGTTTATTGTATTCTCTTCCACCGCCAAGCGTTCGATAACTCGCTAGAATGGTCTTTCGGTAAACTTCAGGCCAAAAATAGGCAGGCGGGAAATCAGGAGTATGGCCGGCTAAGCGAAGCAAGCCTACTTTATAAAGTGACTTTAATTCTAGTAAGCTATTCATCGCAAGTGTGGTTCCGAGGTGTATAACAGCAAGATCGGAAAGTACAAGGCCAGAAGTTAGGCTTAATTCTTGAAGACCACGAATAAGTGTTGTGATTAATTCACCACTTGCTAATTGTTTATAACTAGCCACGAGACAATTTTGCTTATCTAATAAGGCATAATCAATATGGGTGCCACCGACATCAATTCCTAATTTATACATAAGCTTGACCTCTTTGCGTATATCTTAAGCCAAAAACGTCTATGTTTACTTCAGCATATGCGCGCGGTTCATTCCAAAAATCAGGCGCCGGCAAAGCAAAAACCTCTACTCTTAAACCATAGCGGAGAGACTCTGAAGTAAGCGGTTGGCCGGAGCGGGATTCTAGAAGGGTAATGAGCTCTGGGCTCGCTGCCAAGATTTTTTCCTGATGCTCTTCTTGAACCAATAAATATTCGTTTTGATAAAATACTTGTATGGTTTGAGTCGCCATTTTGATGAGTGCATAGCCTGTTAAAAAACCGTCTTCTAGGCTATGACAGATTTCGGTGAGTATCCCTTCGCCTATTTTTCGAGCTTGGGTAAGTTCAGCAAAATGAGCTCTATCGCGAGAAGCGTTTTGTAAAAGATGGCCGAGTTGCAGGGCCCGCGTCAAACTATCTGGAATAAGATAATCAGAATGCTCTTTTGCCTCAAAAAGAAAGGTGGCAATGACTGCGCTGCTTCCGTATTGAATAGTAATTTCTCTGGCCTTGGTTTCTAAATTATTTAAGCAGCTCGTTTCAAAACTCGTACAGTTGCCAAAAGGGCTGGCTAGATAAGTTATTTGTTGATGCTTTCCTAAAACAGCCGGTTTACACATCTGTAATTTTGGGAAGGCTCGTCCGATGAGATCAGCATCTAATACGGCTAAGCCTGTTTGAGCGGCTAACATAAAAGGTGTGAGGGCATTGCAACCGCCAATTTCTGCTGGCATGAGTACAAGCTTGCGTCCAGGATTATTTTTGCGTATCGCATTTAATAATTCCAAAAACATAATTGAATTAGGAAGACGCTCTAAGCTAATCAGCGGTGCGCCAATCAAGGCAAGTGGAACAACGAGGGCATCTTGCGGTAAATTATCTTGTTGAATAATTTTAACGGGTCCATTTTTATTCAACAAGTAATGCAAGGGTCCGTATAAAATACTGGGATCGCCACCGCCGCCAGAGCCAAGAAGTGTGGCTCCGAGACTCAGGGTGGCTAAATTATCTTTATTTAATTGGCTTACCGCGTCGCAACAATCCTTCCTGGTAAGAAGGGTTTCAGGACTAGCTTGCTGCCTGTCGTTTAACTTGGGGATTTCACGACTGTGTTTTAAACGCTTTTGTAAGCCTAACAAGGCACAGTAAGAACCCATCATCAGACAGGACAAAAAGGCTAGATCTACAAATAAATCATTGAAGAGGCTAAACTTCAATAATTGGGCGCCACCTGCATAAGTCAAGACAATAATGAAAATAGTCTGGTACCAGCGCTTTTGAGCGGAAGCAGGCTCTGGCATCCTTTTTCCTTCGAAACCGACATATATTAAAATCATAAGAGTAATGATTTCAGCATTTAAATTCATCATTTCTAAGAACGGAGAAAAATGCTGCTCTAAATTAATCAGGGCAAATAGGGCAGAGGTGCATGAGAGAGCTAGCAATACTTTTGAATATGATAAACCAAAAAGACGAGTGATCGTCATCGTTGCGGAATATAGATTCAAACAGCTACTGAATAAGCCTGAGAGTAGAAGAAAGCTGAGCGTTGGCAGGCTAAAGCTTTGGATTAAGCTATTAATCCAACTCGCCTGATTAAGCTTATGAAGCGCGAGATAAATTCCAAGTCCTTCTATGAGAGGAAGTGCTATTAAAAAGAGCAAGACAATAGAGATGAGGGCATCTTTTGCTGTAGCCGCATGACGAAAAAAGGTGGGAAGATCAAAAACCAAGCCACTACCTGCGATCATGACCAGAACAAGGCCGCGTTTAAAGGATTCATTTCCAAGGAAGACAGGCAGCGCTTTTTGCTCGGGTAGGGAAAAGAGCAAATAGCTTAGACTAGCGACTAAGAAAGGTAAAATGATTACATTAAGTCGTCCTAAGAAAGATAAATCTTTAGAGGTTAAATAATAAATACTGCTAGCAGCCAAGAGCACCGTTACAACAGGCTGGTGTGTAGCAGCTGCCAGCAGATGTAGCTGAATAGCTGACCAACCCATCAAACTAAGCACAAGGCCGGCCGCGCAAATAAAAGTACCGCTTTTGCCAAATAAAGTTTCTGCCAATTCAATGGTAAGCCCTTTGCGATGATGAATCGTTCGTAGATAAAAGAGGGCTAGACTGAATAAGCCTATATTTCCTAGAATGATTTGCGAAAAACCAGTGAGTGAAGAATAATGCTGGCCCAGATAGTAGCCAATCATGATGACTGGCAAAGAGAGGGCGCCACTCAGCTGCAAACCACTGAGGGTAGACCAGGATTGATTTAATAATTTCATAATGATTTTCCTTTTAAAGACCCTTCGACAAGCTCAGGGCGAATGGGGTTTATAAAGCTCAGGGGGGAGGGTATCGATTTCACAACTCAAGACTTCTTTTTTGATTTGTTGTAAATCTTTTTCTTGTGGAGCGAGCAAAGCGCTGCTTCGCTCGAGAAAGCCTGCTATCGCTGCACGACAAGCGCCGCGGGTTGAAGCATGCACGTGGTCGATACTAAAAGGTGCTTGGTTAAAAAAGCCGTACTGTCGTGCTAAGCTTGTTAATTGTTTTAATTCCCTTCTTGAGCAGGCATTCAAATTTAACTGTAAATCAGCCGGAGAACAGTCTTCGAATTTTTCTTCCTCACAATAAGAAGAGGGAGGCTCCGCTTGAAAAGCTGGTGAAGGCTTTGCTGAAGGTGGATAGGCTGGGTGAGCGGCCGCACAGAGCAAGATTAAAAAAGCCAGATCTTCTTTTTGAAAGGCTTGTAAAAAACTTGCGAAGCTAGCCTGCGTTAAGAAAGAATTAAATTCTGATTCGCTATTTTGAACCGCGCAACTGACCATATCCACGGCAAGCACTTCTTCCTGTTCTTCACATTCTCGAGGAATAAAGTGATTGAGCGTACAATCAAAACTATAAGCCAGTGATCTTGCTCCATCTAATAGCAATTGACCCTTTCTGAAGGTCAATCTTTTTAAATTGACAACTAATGGAATCGCCTCATTTGCCGCATAGTGTAACATCAGCTTCGTAGAAACATACAGGGGAAAGACGGGAATATGCTGACTGTAAGTAGGAATAGTGAAGGTGAAGATTTCTGGCTTCTCATCAAAGGCTAAGGTAGGACAAGCTGTTTGTAAAAAGGCTAGAGTAGCTTTTGCTACCTCCATTTTTTTCTGTGCTAGAAAGCTATTTTTTTTATTATTACTAGCAGAGGCAGGCAAAAAGGTGAGGGGAATTTTATGAATATCAGTTTTTTCAGAGCTAATTATTTCAAAACTATCTAGCTTTCTCGCTTGGGTTTGCGTGAGTAGATCGCAGGCTTCAAGATAAGTTTCCTCAGTTTTGCTTAGAACGGCTGTTTTGCTTTTACGTGACAGGTAAATCAGATAACAAGAACGCGTGTGGCAGGCAGTATCACTGACAAGGGGGTCGTATTGCAGTATTTGAGTAGAGCGCATTGTATAGTCTCCTTCGCGGAATAATTGACCGAAAATATTGAAAAGTGGTGAAGCTGTGAGATGAGCGCCAATGCCAATGATGGAGATGTAAATGCAACATAGAATTTCCTCTTGTTATGAAAAATGAATAAAGAAAAGCCGGTTTATCTGAGATAAGCCGGCCTTGAATTTGAACGTACCTGAGTGCAGCAGCTGTCATCCTGAGCGCAGCAGCTGTCATCCTGAGCAAAGCAGCTGTTATCCTGAGCAAAGCAGCTGTTATCCCGAGCAAAGCAACTGTCATCCTGAGCGCAGCGAAGGATCTGTCGATGTAAAGCAGAAGATCCTTCGCTGCGCTCAGGATGACAGATGCTGCACTCAGGATGAGAGCTGTTTTGCTAGATCGGAAGAGCCCCCGTCTGAACTCCAGTCACCGCTCATTATCGAGTATGCCGGCTTCTGCTTGAAAAAAAGAGGGGGGGGGGGGGGGG
>CAYXNR010000080.1:0-6441 GCA_964466595.1 uncultured Coxiellaceae bacterium
TATATTGTTTTTATTTCGAGTCTCATTAGTCTCCTGCTAGGCTCTTTCATCGGTACGCTTTTATTTCTGACGCGTGAAAAACAGGCTTTTGAAAATAGCTGGCTTCATCAACTACTGAGCTTGATTGTTAATGTTACCCGTTCTGTTCCTTTTATTATTCTGATGATCAGCATTATTCCCCTCACCCGCTTTCTGGTTGGCACAACCATTGGTAGTAATGCTGCTATTGTCCCTTTGGCACTTGCTGCTATTCCCTTTTATGCCAGAATCTGCGAAAACGCTTTTACAGAGCTTTCTCCGGGTCTCCTTGAAACCGCCCATTCACTCGGCGTAACAACCACGCAATTGATTTTTAAAATCTTGATTCCCGAAAGTTTACCCTCGCTGATTCGGGGCTTTAGTTTAACCGTCATTGCCCTCATCGGTTATTCCGCTATGGCTGGGACAGTTGGCGGCGGTGGTCTGGGTGAGCTTGCTATTAATTATGGCTATCAACGTTTTGATGCGCTCATTACGCTTGAAACCGTCGTCATTTTGATTCTTATTGTGCAAATCGTGCAAGCTACTTTTGATTTCTTAGCAAAGAGAAGACGGCTTCAACCGCTGCTCTTAATCGGTCTCATTTTCGGTTTATTTTGTCTTGGCAGCCAAGGCTATAGTTTATTCTCTAGCAGAGAAGATACACTGAGCGTCGGCATTACTCCCGGCTGGTCGGAGGAAGTAATGAAAGAAGCCCAGAAAGTAGCTTGGAAAGAATATCATTTAAAACTCAAACTAGTCACTTTTAATGACTATGTGCTGCCGAATACTGCTCTTGCGAGTGGCAATATTGACAGTAATATTTTCCAACATCTACCCTATCTTCAGGCGCAAATGAAGGCACGGGGCTATAAGCTCACTGCGATCGCAAAAACCTTTGTTTATCCGATGGGATTTTATTCCGCCAAGCTGTCGGAGCTGAAGTACTTGCAAGCAGGTGCTCTCATTGCTTTACCGAATGATCCCAGCAATGAGGGGCGTTCGCTTTTGCTCCTGCAAAAAGCAGGTCTCATTACCTTAAAACCACAGGCTGGGACACTCGCCGCCTTGAAAGATATCAGCAGTAATCCACAGCATTTTCAATTTAAATTGCTCGATGCCGCCCAATTGCCTCGGGTCTTAAAAGATGCGGATCTCGTTGCCCTTACCAATGATTATGTCGGTGCAGCAGGATTTAAAACAGCTCAAGCTCTTTTTAAAGAAGGTCCGGATTCACTCTATGCTAATATTATTGTGGTAAGAGAAAAAGACCAAGCTAATCCGCTTTTTCAAAAACTTATTGCTGTTATGCATTCTCCGCCTGTTACAGCCAAAACTGAGGCACTTTTCCCGGGAGGAGGGGCTATTCCTGCTTGGCAGGAAAGAAATAAAACAGCTCACTCCTGAAATCAAAAGCTAACAAGCTAAAATATGGCAGGTTTGATCGAAAACCCGAGAATCTAAGTGGAGGTCTCAGTGATGCTTTAGGCTCCCTAGCCAGGCTAGGTATGCTCACCACACCAGCTCTCTGACTTCCTCAGGTTTGCTTGTAGGGTTTCGATCAATGCCTGCCATACTTCAATTATAACAAAAATAAAGATAGATAACTATATGATAATAGTATTAATATCCTGCAGCTCCGCCGGCAGATTTCCGACTATCGCTGCCGCCATAAAGAAGCTTGGTTTTCGGGTCTCGATAAATTGCTTCGACGGCTCCCCACAGGGCATGTGGCTTCAATTGATAGCCCATTTTTTCTAGTTTTTCGGCGGTATCTGGTGAAAAGACGGCATATTCTTTCTCAACATCCACCCATTCAGGAAGCCATTGCTGATGAAAGCGTGGCGCATCAACCGCTGCCTGAATATCGAAGCCATAGTCCAAACTATTCAAGATTGTCAGGAGAACACTGGTTATAATGCGCGGTCCGCCCGGCCCCCCTAAGACCAATAAGGGCTGTTTATTTTGTAAAACCACAGTCGGCATCATCGAGCTTAGCGGTCTTTTTCCTGGTTGAATATTATTGGCCTCGCCTTGCACCAAACCAAATTGATTGGCAACACCCGGTTTAGAGGTGAAATCATCCATCTCATCATTTAAGAAAAAACCCGTATGGTCAGCTATCATGTAGGATCCAAAAAATCGATTGATGGTATAAGTGACTGCCACGGCATTACCAAAGCTATCTATAATTGAAAAATGTGTGGTGTGGCTCTCTTTTGCCTTGGTTTCCACTTCTCCCAGCGAAGCAGAAGAACTTGCCCGATCCACTTGAATCTTTTTTCTTATTTCGGAAGCATAGTCCTTTGAAATTAAGTGAGCGACAGGATTTTTTACAAAATCTGGATCACCTAATTGCTTATTACGATCGGCAAAGGCAAAACGCATGGCCTCAATGATATAATGCGAACCTTCGGCTGAATGAAAACCTAATTTTTTCAGTGGATAGGCTTCTAGAATATTCAACATTTCACAAAGTGCTACACCACCAGAGCTAGGCGGCGGTGAGGAAATGATTTCATAATTTCGATAACTACATTCAAGGGGTAGCAATTCTTCCAGCTGATATTGCGCAAAATCCTTCATCGTTAAAATACCGCCATTTTTTTGACTAGCTTCCACAATAGCTTCCGCAAGCTTGCCCTGATAAAAACCCGGCGCACCCTTCTCGGCAAGATAGCGCAGGGTTTTTGCAAGATCCTTTTGAACTAAACGATCCCCGACCTGATAAGGTTTGCCATTTTTTAAAAAAATGGCAGCAACATTTTTTTGTTTCTGAAAATTCTTTGTTCCCTTACTTAAAATAGTCAGATCTCCAGCTTTCAAAATAAAACCTTTTTCTGCCAACTCAATTGCGGGCGCCATGACTTGTTGTCGCCTCATCGTTCCATATTTTTTTAAAGCCCATTCCAAGCCTTTGACCGTTCCGGGCACAGCCACAGCCAAATAGCCATAGGTACTTTTATCTGGAATAATTTCCCCTTTAGCGTCTAGATACATTGTAGAACTTGCAGCCAAAGGCGCTTTTTCGCGGAAATTAATAAAAATATTTTTACCGGAGGCCTGGTGAAAGAGCATAAACCCGCCGCCGCCAATATTTCCGCAGCAGGGATTCACTACCGCCAAGGCATAAGCCACCGCAACAGCAGCGTCAATGGCATTACCGCCTTGTTGCAGGATTTTCAGGCCGACTTCAGAAGCGAGTTGCTGTTCTGTTACGACCATGCCATTTTTAGCCGAAAGCGGTTCAGGATAAACGGCAAAAGCAGCAGAGCTAAATAAACAGAAAAGGATAAGACTAACAAGCAAACTAAAATAATAGGGATTATAGAACCTGTTCCAAGCGGCGGTATTCACTTTAGCTTCTCCTCATTCATGAGAAGAATCATTATAAAGCAAAATCAGCGAAATAGGGTAAGCGATGTCTACTTAATAGGGCAAAACAACGACTTTGGTACCGATTGACACAAACAAGGGGTCAAGTGCCACCTTAATGTACAAAAAATTTTACTTTAAATTAAAGGTGGGAAGTTATTGTGCTTTAAGGCGGCACTTGACCCCAGGAGACCCAGGACCAAGCAAAATCAGCGAAATAGGGTAAGCTATGTCTACTTAATAGGGCAAAACAACGACTTTGGTACCGATTGACACAAAATTGAAGCGTAGCCATTCTGCATCTTGTACCTTCAGACGCACACAGCCATGACTAGCATTGCCATCGACTACTTCATAGGAACCATGCAAAGCTTGTCCGCGATTAAAATACATGCAATAGGGCATGGGCGCTCCACCACGGGGAATAGGGAATTTACTTGATCGACAAGCGGAACTACCGAGTGAATTCACATAAAAAGTGCCTATACGGGTATGGCAGGGACGTCCTAAATCAGGACACCAATTGGCTCCAGCTGTCGCTACCCCTCCTCGCACTAAATAACCGTTGGCATCATAGGCGCCCCAGGCATGTACTCTGGGGTTAACAATGACAACTTTCTGACCATCTGGAATAATGCGCTGTGGCAAACGGGCTTGGAAAGGAGCTGGATTGTAGCCTTCCCCAATATAAGCAGCGAGAGTTGGTGTAGATAAAAGAGCTAAAAATAAATAAACGATAGAAGAAATAAGCCTTCCTTTTGCCTTAGCCATGGCCAGCACTCCTCATTTTTTTTCTTATATTATTATTTTAGCTTATATTTAATCTTTACTTTAAAATAATTTTTTAACTTATTAATTTATATGAATTTATATATATTTGTGAAAAATAAATTCACAGGCCCTAAGTTATTGATTTATCGTAGTTAAGCTAACTACAATAACCTGACTATAATTAAATCAAATGGAAAGGTGAAAATGAGATGCCAAGCACAAATCAAATATCCCTCGAACAGTTATTTGCAGCTTATCTTGCAGAGTTAGAGAAGTATTGTGCAAATGACGACAAGATAAGTCAGGCTGTTATAGAACAAAATATTTATCAATCAAAAAATGATCCTAAAAAACATGTCGGCTATAAAGAACTAGAAGAAGATCAATTTTGGAATAAAAAAGAAGAAGACTTAAAGGGTCAGGCCTTTGCGAATCAACAGCGACTGATCGCCGCTGTTAAGCGCTTCAAGACAAATAACGAGCCTCCCCAGGCTGAAGCCTTCGCCCTAGCCTGTATTGATTTTAGTGCCGGCAGCAGCGCAACAGTCAAATACCTACCTCAGTTACCAAGCAAAGAGGTGAAAGCTGCCTTTGAGATGCTGCGAGTTGTAGTGCTTCGAGACTTAACTCAAATGCAGCCGCTACAGAAAGACTTTTCTCTGATTAGAAAAAATCTAGCCAATTTAAAAGAGGATCCAAATAAAAGGGCGGCGTTTATAAAATCAGCAAAAAGAGCTGCGGAATTTGATGGCCACTTAGAGTCGATGATTCATTCCTTATCTTCCTTCAAAAATTCAATGCCTGAATCTGAGAAAGTCTTAGCCAATCAGGTTTATGCTGCAATAGATCACTATAGGAGTATGCAAGGTACTTTATTAAAATTAGATGAAGAGCTGCAAGCCTTAGAAAAGCAGATGCAAGAAGAACAGGGAGCAAAAAAGAAAGCCTGCCATCATTATTTAGACCCTTTCAAAAAAGCAGTCGCAAAAGAACTCGCCCTTCAAGAACCGCTTATTTATAAGCTCAAGATACAACTTGCAAAGATTGAGCGCTATTCTCTTGCCCCGGAGCAGAATAAAATAGTCAATCAAAGTATAAAAAAACAGCTTGAAGAAAGCATACAGGAATATAGAAACACTAAAGATTTACTGAGTTTAAGTAATAAAATTCAAGGCTTAATTCTTGAAGCTAGGGAAAATAGCTTAGTCCCTCAAAAAGGCCTTTTTCATCGCTGGCTAAGCAAGCCACAACTGAGCGCCCATTTAGAAAACATCGGCGCGATGCTACAAGCCGAAGGAAGAAAACAAGGGATCAAACTCACTTTTGATCCCTCTCCTGCCCGGAGAAGCTTATTATCTCGCTTCTCCTCCTTGTCATTCAGAAGAAAACCTGTCGTTTCTGAAAACCAAGAAGCTAAAAACGACCTTCCCCTTTCTCCTAAAAAACCCGGCGCCTAGGTACTCCCTTGATGAACCGAAAGCAATTGCACCTTAAAAATTAAAGTTTGATTAGGACCAATAGCCGGCGGCGCACCCTGTTCGCCATAGGCTAGCGCTGCTGGTATATAAAGTTTCCAAGTCGAACCCACTTTCATGAGTTTTAAAGCTTCAGTCCAGCCGGGTATCACGCCATTCACCGGAAAGGTGGCAGGTTGACCGCGTTTGTATGAACTATCAAACTCTGTCCCATCGATTAAGGTACCAACATAATTCACCGTAACCATATCCGTATCAGCCGGCCTTTCTCCCTGACCTTCTTTTAAAATTTTATATTGCAAACCATCGGGCAGGGTAATGACGCCGGGCTTGGCTTTATTCTTTTCTAAGAAAAGTTCGCCTGCTGATTTTTGGGATGAGGAGAGCTGTGTAGGTTCCTGCATAGAAGAAGAATCCTCAGCATAGGCTGTAGAGAGCAAACCAAGACCCATTGCTGACAAAGTTAAAACAGTAATAAGCTTTCCCTTGTTCATTTGAATACTCCTTTCGTCTAAAGCTTCTACCCTACTGAGCTTGTTAAAAATTATCAAGGTTATTTTTTATACAAAGCCCTGAAATTTTCTTTCTTGATTAATTGCGAGGGTCGGAGTATTTTATTGCGAATGATTATCATTTACATTTAAAATAGAAATAATAAAATAGAGATAATAAACATGCTTTCTCTCTCCAAATCCACAAAAAAATATCTTCGCTATTTTTTTTCTGGCATTTTAGTCTTCGGAATGATCATCGTCACTGGCCTACTTAGTTTTGTAGGCACGCTGGTTTTTCATCCAGATCG
>CAYXNR010000081.1:0-6349 GCA_964466595.1 uncultured Coxiellaceae bacterium
ACAACTACGAATCAATTATTCTAACGCTTGGTATCATGTTATGAATCGAGGCGCTAATTATTCTAACGCTTGGTATCATGTTATGAACGTATAGGGGTCAAGTGCCACCTTAAGGCACAAAAATTGTCCACTCTCTATTTAGCACTTAAATAAACTCAACATAATAAATTACGCATCCTCCATAAAAGAATCTCTTACCCCCTCTTATTTACACGCTCGATATCAAGCCTACAGCACCACACTATCTAAGCACAGTAAGAGCACTTTCTAGGCTAAACAACTACGAATCAATTATTCTAACGCTTGGTATCATGTTATGAATCGAGGCGCTTGAAGACAGAAAATTTTTAGGAATAATATGCATCGACAGACGCGGGTTGTTGTTTATTTTTTGCACCTCAAGGTGGCACTTGACCCCTCTGCTTCTTGCTATTTTGCTAGCGCTTCTAATAACTTCTGATGAATTCCATCAAAACCAGAATTACTCATCATCACGACATGATCTCCTGTGCGTAATTCGGGCACGACATGCTTGATCAAGCTATCCACATCGTCATAGAGCTGATTCGGTTGCGAGCATTGTTTCAGAACCTCGGCTAGTCCCCAATCCGCTGCCTGGGGTTTTTTACAAATGATGAGATCAGCATCGACCAAGGCTTGTTGAATTTGCTGCTTGTGAACGCCACTACGCATAGTATAGGAACCAAACTCCAGAATAGTGATGAGTCGGGCAGAACCAATTTTGGCACGGAGGCCGGCAAGAGTAGTTTTAATTGCAGTGGGGTGGTGGGCAAAATCATCATAGAGAGTAATGCCTTTTAACTGCCCTTTGATTTCGAGACGACGTTTAACGTTTTTAAAACTGGCTAGCGCTTTGATAGCAGTCTCCATATCGACACCGGCATGTGCGGCTGCATTGAGCGCAGCGAGAGCATTATCAACATTATGCCTGCCTAATAAAGACCACTCTAGGCTACCAACAACTTTATTCTCATGAAGAACCTCAAAGGCACTTCCATCTTTGCTGAGTAAGCGAGCCTGCCAGCTACTTGTATCGCCGCCAAAGGTGGAGCAGGGTGTCCAACAGCCTTTTTCAAGAACTTTTTTCAGATTCTCATCCTCAGCGGGATGAATAATTAAGCCATTATTAGGAATCGTACGGACAAGATGATGAAATTGTAATTGAATAGCTTCGAGATCTTTATAGATATCGGCATGATCAAATTCCAGGTTGTTCATAATCAGCGTGCGAGGATGGTAGTGGACAAATTTGGCGCGTTTATCAAAAAAAGCCGTATCGTATTCATCGGCCTCAATGACAAAAAAAGGCGAAGAGCCCAAGCGTGCGGAAATACCAAAATTTTCTGGAATGCCGCCGATTAAAAAGCCTGGATTGAGGCCGGCATATTCGAGAATCCAGGCGAGCATACTGGTTGTGGTCGTTTTGCCATGTGTTCCAGAGACTGCAAGCACCCAGCGATCCCGCAGAATATTTTCAGCGAGCCATTGTGGTCCTGAAATAAAAGGCAGGTTGTTCGCTAAAACATGCTCCATTGCAGGATTGCCGCGTGAGACCACATTCCCTACAACCACTTGCTGAATATCTGCCGCGATATCTTTGGCTTGATAGCCTTCATAAAAGGAAATTTGTTTTTGAGCGAGCTGAATACTCATCGGTGGATAAAGCTTCAGATCAGCCCCGGTGATGGAATACCCTTTTTCTTGTGCAAGCAAGGCAATTCCACTCATAAAAGTTCCACCTATTCCAAGAATGTGTATTTTTTTGTCTTTTGCTGCGCTCATTAGGACGATTCCTTGGGTTTGTAAATAATTTTCGTGTACTATATACCAAAATTAAAGTGGTTTATATCCCTATGCAAGGTACCTCTTTTCTCAGGATGAGAAGAGGTTGGAAGTATGAAAGAGATAAAAGGGAGACCAGGGATGGATTATGCGCGCTCGTTTTTTGAAGCCATTTCAGATAGCGCTGTCATACTCGATAAGGCCGGACGTATACTTGATTGGAACCAAGGCGCGACGACACTCTTTGGTTATAATAAGCGAGATGTTTTAGGCCGTTCCATCAATCTAATTTATGATCGAAATTATCCTTTCCCTAAAATTATCAAAGAAATTTTACCTATTCATAAAAAATGGCTCACCGAGACGGTTTTCTTTCGTAAAAATGGCATGAAAGGTATCTGTCGGAGCTCTCTTACCCCGCTTTCAATTCAGACGCAGGGTAAGGCTGCTGCTTTGTTAATTCATCATAATATTTCTGCTTTTAAAGTAGCAGAAAATAATTTAAAGCTTGAGCAAGAAAAATTATCAGCGATTTATCAACAAAGCGTGGCTAGTTTTCTAGCCCTCTATGCGCATTATGTAAAAAATAATGCGCTACGGGAACAGTTAGAAAGAGATTTACGGGAAAGTGAGCTGCGCTTTCGGCTTTTAGCTGAAAATGCTACTGATATAATCGCACGCATTTCAGCGGATGGAAATTATCTGTATGTGTCACCTTCTTGCAAAACCCTCTTGGGTTATAAGCCTGAAGAATTAATCGGTAAAAGTGCCTTTAAATTTACTCATCATGATGATATTAGCAAGCTCAAGAAAACCTTTTCAAAGCATCGCGAAATGAAAAAAAATTACATGGTTGTTTTTCGAGCGCGGCGCAAAGAAGGAGAGTATCGCTGGTTTGAAAGCTTGATTCGACTGATTTGCGATGAAGATACTAAAGAAGTTCGTGAAATTCAGATGGCTTCGCGAGATGCAACGGATCATATCTTGGCTAAGAAAGTGGGTATGCGCAAGCAACAATTAGCGCATGTTTTTCGTTTAAGTACGATGGAAGAGATGGCTTCTGGAATGGCGCATGAAATTAGCCAACCGCTTTCCGCTATTATTAATTATACTCGCGGTTGTGTGCGGCATTTGCAAAGTGGGCAGCATGATGCGCCGCTTCTTACTGAAGTGATGGAAAAAGCCGTGACACAGGCAGAACGAGCCGGCGAAGTGATTCAACGCTTAAAGAACTTTTTTTGCAAAGGGCAGCTGGTGAAAACCCCCTGCAAGATTAATAGCATTTTACGCGAGACAGTAAATTTAATTCGGCATGATTTAAATTCCTCTAAAACAAAGATCGATCTTAACTTTGAAAAAGAGCTACCCTTTATCTCAGCCGATCGCATTCAGTTACAGCAAGTGATGTTAAATTTGCTGCAAAACGCGATTGATGCGATGCGTGATATTAATCCCATCAAGCGACGTATCAAAATTGAAACCAATACACTGAATAAAGAAACAGTGGCAATCACTGTTAATGATAGTGGACCTGGATTTTCTAAAGAAGCAGTTCATAAGGTATTTAAGCCTTTTTTTTCTACTAAGGCGCATGGCCGCGGTATGGGGCTTGCTATTTGCCGCTCTATCATTGAAGCGCATGGCGGGGTTTTTATCATTAATCCTAATACGAGTAATAATAGTTGGATTCGATTTACTTTGCCGATTGAATAGCTAAGTAAAATAGGAGACGATATGGCGGATGAATCAATATACGAGTAATAATAGTTGAATTCGGTTTATCTTACCGATTGAATAGCTAAGCTTAAAATAGGAGACGATATGGCGGATGAATCAATAGTGTATGTGATCGACGATGATCAGGCGATGGTAGAGTCTTTATCATGGGTGATTGAGTCTGTCGGCTTTAAAGTAAAAACCTATACCCGCGCGCAGGATTTTCTAGATGAATATGATTCGCAAACACCAAGTTGTTTATTATTGGATGTGCGTATGCCAGGGATGAGTGGTCCTGAATTGCAAATGAAATTGCATGAATTCGGCGAACAAGGCATTTCTGCACCGCCAATTATTTTTATCAGCGGTCATGGCGATGTTCCGCTTGCAGTGCGCGTGATGAAAGCCGGCGCGGTTGATTTTTTAACGAAGCCCTTTAACGATCAAATTTTGCTGGAAAGTATCAATAAAGCGATTCGTACCGATAAGGCTAATCGAAATAAACAACAGGAATCTGCTGAGGCGCATGCAAAATTTGCTTTGCTCTCGGCGCGGGAAGCCCAAGTGTTGCAAGGGATTGTGGCCGGAAAAGCGAATAAGGTGATTTCTGCGGAGTTAAAAATATCCTTAAAAACAGTCGAGGCGCATCGTGCTTCTTTAATGAAAAAAATGAGTGTGAAATCAGTGCCTGAGCTCGTCAAACTGGTACTGGCAAATAATGTTGAAGAAACAGCGCTTGAAGAATGATCATTCTATAATCAATTTCTCATGAATTTGTTCAATTAAGTCGCTTTTTACCCCTCTTCCCTTGGTAGAAACCCTAGCCTGTCTGAGACAGGGCGAGCTTTCTCCGCGGGAAAATCCTAATTTTTATTGGTGATTAATCGTGAGATGATAAGAATCCCTAGAAGAGATTTAAGGATTTTTTCTAGTGAGGCTAATCTAAGGAGAGAGCAGCCATGGAACAAAAAAAGCATGTCTTAGTCGTAACCAATGCCGTCACGGATGATGAGGTTTCTCAGATTAAAGCAGCGATCAGGCTGCCTCAACTGATCCCAGTCTCTATTAAAATAAGCTTGGTTCATGTTATCCCGAATTTACCAACCTGTTATTTTAATATTCCCTCGATGATTATGCTTGCTGATCGTTATTATCAGGAAGCGCGAGAGAATTTAACCCGAATCGGCGATCACTTAAATATTTCGAAAAAAGATCAATGGTTAATTATGGGCAAGGTACGTACTGAGGTGCTGCGTTTAGCGGGCAAACTCAATATTCAATTTATTCTTGCTAATACAGCGCATTTGCTTGAATTACGTAAATCCCCATTTTCTACAAAAGAAGATCAACGTTTAATCATTAACAATGTGAGCGAATTATGTGCGGGTTTATAATATTGTCATTGATGAGCGTTATTTTATATTTTGTGCTGCAGGCGGATTAGGGTTTGTTGAGGCTTGGTCATCTTGAATGACTCGTTATCCCGAATGACTCGTTATCCTGAACGACTCGTCATCCTGAACGACTCGTCATCCCGAACGACTCGTCATCCTGAACGAAGTGAAGGATCTGTCGCTGCCAATCAAGATCCTTCACTTCGTTCAGGATGACCAGCAACAGGTTGTTCAGGATGACCAGCAACAGGTTGTTCAGGATGACCAGCAACAGGCTATAGCTAAGTGCTATTTTTTTTCTTCCGGCGGCTCTTCAGCTTTGTTTGCAGGCTGCAATTTATCTTGATCGATTGTGGCTGAAGCAGAACTCTTCTTTATCTTTTTCATTTTGCCATGTAGGTTCTGATATTTTCCAAAATAATCTTGATAGATTACATTTTCTTTTGTCCAGGGTAGCCGTCGATAATAGGGTAGCGGTTCTTCGGGACTGAAGAGTGGATATTTAATAATTTCAAAATAGGGTGAATAGTCGAAATCCTTAGGCGTAAAGAGATAGGGATTACGTTGAATGAGTTCTACACCTGTTTCCTCATGTGTTTCGACAAAGGGTAAGACTGGAAATTGCACTGAGCTAAAGGCTTCTGCAATGAGGGAAGAACAAACCCCGCTTTCCGGTTCTCCTGTTGGTGTACGAAATAAAATAGAGCCCCAACTGCGGGGAAGGATAGACCAGGGCAAGAAGAAGCGGCCAAGATCAAGTAATTGGCGGATATTATAGCCGCTGCCGAGAGCTTTGATCGCATAGGCGATAATAAGCTGTGCATCGGTTGCAGAAAGGCCAATGGGGCGACAAATACGGATGTGATGGTGACGATAAGAAATGAGGGGCGAAACCACAGTCCCTTTATCAATTAAACCTTCGATCAGCAAACGCGAATTTTCTTTTTCGATACCCTGCTTATGAAGTATTTTTTGGAGATCCTCATCTTCAATGTCGCTCATGCGCCCAATATAAAGCGCAGCATGGGTCCAGGGGCTTTGAATGACCGATCGAATAACATGACTCATGCGGCTTCGACCTTCAATTAATAAAACATCACAAGGCCGGATTTCGTATTTTAAACGATCAAAGTCGCAGGGAGGAAGGTCGCTGGGCGGCGGTTCGTGAATAAGCCAGTTAATAATCCTTTTACGAAGCTTACGGTAGAGTTTTTCGAGCATTAATTCCCTGTCCTGAATGACTTAAATGACTTAGCCCTGGTTCTATTGGAGCATATTTCGGGGGATTGTGCTAGGGAATTAGACCTCTCTAATCTATTGCAGTCCATCCAGAATTTATTAACTCACCTTAAGCGCCGCCGCTGGAAGGGGTTGGAAGAAAGGAAAGGGGTTGTATCTTGAAATACACCCTTCCAAGGGTAGAAAATAAACAACGA
>CAYXNR010000082.1:0-5782 GCA_964466595.1 uncultured Coxiellaceae bacterium
CTTATTGATTTTTAATCCCCTTATGAGGGGAGCGTTCAGGCTCAGGGCGAACGGGGTTATAAAGCTCACCCTTCGACAAGCTCAGGGTGAACGGGTTTATATGAACGGGTTTATATGAATAATGAATTAAATAATTTATTGATGCAACATCTTATGGGGTAGTTCACCCTTAATTCATCAACGAATTATGTAACCTATACAGCAAGGCCGGGGTTTTTCAAAGATGCGGGTAATGATATGGGCTAGACTCAGGATGACAAGGCTTCGTTCAGAATAACAAGGCTGCTCTCAGGATCAGCAGTCTCAAGCTTTTCATCATACTTCGCTAAACCCGCTTCAAGATTTTTAAAGTCTCGTAAATTTTTATCCATTAACTGACTCGCTCGTACATGAGCGAGCGCATGCAGCATATTACTGGGCACTTTGGGATTGTCTTCTGCTAAGCTGTCAATTAACAATTTCATTTTTTGACGCACAAGATTTTCTTGAGAACCACAAAGATTACAAGGAATAATGGGGAAAGCCTGTTCTTTCGCATACTGGATAATATCGGCTTCCTGACAATACACTAGCGGTCGAATAACGATATGACGTCGATCGTCTGTTAATAACTTAGGCGGCATGGAGCGGATATCACCGGAATAGCAGATGGACATCAAGAGAGTTCTAATTAAATCATCTCGATGATGACCCAGGGCAATTTTACTAAAGCCATGGTCTTCTGCATAATTATAAATAATACCTCGCCGCAGACGTGAGCATAAGGAACAATAGGTTTGTCCTTCGGGTATTTTTTCTTTAACAATGGAATAGGTATCTTGTCGTAAAATTTCATAGGGGATTTGATGCTGCTGCAGCCAGGCACGCAGACCTTCATCATTCCAGCCGGGTTGGGCTTGATCGAGCGTAAAAGCAAAGAGTTTAAAATCTAAATCAGCTCTTTTTTGCAAAAGACTCAAGATTTTGAGCATGGTATAGGAATCTTTGCCTCCTGAGAGACAAACCATGATCTCATCCCCGTCTTGAATCATATTGAATTCAGAAAGGGCTTTACCTGTATAGTGAAGTAATTTTTTTTCAATCGCTGAAGGTTTAGTCAAGATCTAAGCTCTGTAAGAAAATTGATGTAATTGTATCCCGAGAGTGTGGCAAGCTCTAGCAAAGTCTTCGCTTGCTAGGTAGTTATATTCCTGAACCCTCGCGAAAGCGATAGGATCTTTGGAACTTCTCTTCTGCTCCAGCGCCGGATGACACATAATGAGACCTTTATCCTTAATATTTTCTAAAAAATGCTGCAAAATGCGGGGATAGGCTACTGCCTCAGAAAAAGAATAAACCCCAGCAAAGTCGGTATTATGTGGAATGGCCTCTTGCTTTAAAAGTTTTTGAAAACCTAAGGCACCACAGCAATAAATAAGCTTTTGCTTGAGTGCTGTCCCGAAATCGCGACCTTTGACCATTCTTGCAACAGAACGCAAATAGACTTTTTTATCGCGCAAAGAACGCTCATATACTTGAAGCAAAGCCTTGCGTACCTGGGGTAATTGATGGATATGCTGATGCCCATCTATAAAATCAGGTAAAAACCCCAGGATAGAAATAAAACAGTCCAGCTGAGCCTGGCATTCCGCTTGGAGGACAGCCTCATCTAATTTTCGTAAAAAAGCTTGAGAAATCAGCCGTGATAGAGGAAAAAAGCTTTCTCCATAGCGCTGTCTATAGGCAAGAGAAATTGGCTTCCCCTCTGTTAAATTAAAATGCAGGCCTAAATCGACCTGAGTTTGAAAAGATTTTAACCACTTTGAATGGGTCGGCCAGTGCGGGGCTGTTGTTAAACAACTCACGGCAGAAAGACGTTTCAGCTCTAACAAATTGATAATGCCTTGAGAAACAGAGCTATTTAATCCATAATCATCGGCGCAAAGAATAATCTTTTTCATAGGTCTTGATTTCATAAAAGAAAGCATAAAACAATGACTAGCAACTCACAAGAGCGGAATCTACTATCCCCCACAAAAAATGCAAGTCCTGCAAAGGAAGTGGCTTGGTTCTGGGATCTTGCCCTCATCGCCGCCTTACTTGCCCTTTTCTATTTTTCTGGTCTGGGTTCCTATCCTCTTTTTACTCCTGATGAAGGACGCTATTCAGAGGTTGCGCGTGAAATGATTGTCAGTGGGGATTATATTACACCGCGTTTAAATGGTGTAGTCTTTCTCGATAAACCTATTCTCTATTATTGGCTACAAGTCAGTAGTATAAAATTATTCGGTTTAGGAGAAGCCGCCTTACGCTTTTGGCCGGCACTCCTTGGTATCTGGGGTTGTCTCAGTATGTATATCGCCGGCCGTCTCTTGTTTAATCGGCGCACTGGCCTGCTTTCTACTCTCTTGCTTGCGACTAGCGTACTTTATTATGGCGCCGCGCATTATGCTAATCTTGATTTAGAAGTCGCTGTACTTCTCAGCACAACCCTCTTGTTTTTTCTTTTCGGTTTACAAGCAACTCAAATTCGACAAAGTCGTCTGTGGATCTATGCCGCCTATTTTTTTGCGGGACTGGCTATCCTCACCAAGGGGCTCATTGGCTTGGCCTTTCCTGTTCTTATTATCGCTAGCTGGTCTTTATTATTAGGAAAGTTTTGGGAAAATCTTCGCAAATTGCGTCCCTTCTCCGGGCTTTGTCTCATGCTTTTCCTTGTTCTTCCCTGGTATTTACTTGCCCAACAAGCCAATCCTGAATTTTTTCATTTCTTTTTTATTGTTCAGCAAGTCTCACGCTTTTTATCAACCCAGGACTTTAATAATCAAGTAGCCTGGTGGTTTTATTTTCCTATTGTCTTTGCTGGTTTTTTACCCTGGACTCTCTTTCTCTTTACGAGCCTTTACCACAAACTGTGTTTAATCTGGAATAATCACAGAGAGCAAGCCACAAATTTATATTTGTTGCTGTGGATTGGCTTAGTTTTTATTTTCTTTTCAATCCCACATTCCAAAACCATTGGTTATATTCTGCCTATTTTTCCTGCTCTCGCCTTGGTGGTTGCTCATTATCTGGATGAGCATTGGCATACTTTTTTTCATCTTGGTAAAAACAAGTCTGTTTTACTTTTGATTCTTTCCTTCGGGTTCTTTGCACTCAGCTGTTTTTTGGCTCCTGCTCTGAACTTCTTGGAAATAACACCCGCCCTGCTTCCTTATTTGAAATATGCCGGCCTCAGTTTTACGCTCACCACAATCATTCTCAGTTATTTTTTCATCAGAAAGAATTTTACTGGTATTTTTGCAAGTATTATTGTGTCCGCCCTGGTGTTTTTCTTTATTTTAGTACAGAGCGCTCCCCTCCTTAATCAAAATTCAACCAAAGCCTTGGCCTTACAAATTAAAAATATCTTAAGCACTCAGGATGAAATTGTTACCTTTTATAAATACTTCCAAGACCTTCCGCTTTATTTAGAAAGACGCATTACTATTGTTGCTGATTGGGATGATCCCGGAATTCCCTATAATGATAACTGGCTACGTGAACTCTGGTATGGCAAATCTTTTCAAGACACACAAGCCTGGCTCATTAATGAAGGCAGTTTTTGGAAACGTTGGAAGAGTAATAAGCGAGTGTATGTTTTAACTCAGCTCAAATATCTTGAGCTCTTCAAAGAAAAAGCACAAGAGCGTTTTTATCTTGCCGGACAGGATAATGAAACTGTCTTAATAAGTAATTTTCCGCTACCAGCGACAGCTTTATAGCTAATAACAAACTATACCCCTTTGCGCTTGCTCTACAGGGCAGCGTCATAATTTTATAACCATTCACGGCCTAGCTTAGCAAGCCCCCTCTCCACCCGCGCTTTTTGCAGGAGGATGGGGAGAGGAGGCCTGCTAATTTTTTATTGACTTCTCCTCTAACAAGGGTAAATTAAGAACCATCCTCACACACCATAAGAATTAGGAACTTTCAACACAAGGAGATCAAGCTATGTCACGCCCTAAGCTAAAACCTTTGTTCTCTGCTGCTTATGATGCCTACCTCAGCATTTATCCTCCGGCTTCAAACTTTGATCAACTCGCTAATCATGCCAAATCTTGGGTTGGATATGTTGATACCCGTACACATAACCAAAAAATTCTGCATAAGTTAGTAGAGCAAATAGTAGAAAATGGAGACGAGCAAAATCCAAGCTACTTCTTAAGAAGCTTCTTAGACTTAAAAGATGAAGGTTATGATCTTCATTTCAACAATCTAAGCAGGATTTTAAAAATTTGCGCTAATCTGGCCTTAGAATTCAGTCAACATATAAAAGAACAGCATTTAACAAAAACCTCTTTTAGCTTCTTAAGCGAATTAACGTCCTTAAAAAAGGCACTTCCTAACCATCATTTTTATATTCAACTGGAAAAATTTTTTGATGAGATGGAAAGTTATAAAGATGAATTAATAAAAACAGAAAATATAAAAAATCTCTCCCATGCACATGCTGTTTATGCGCAAGATCTTGCACAGGACTTAATCAAGGACCTTAATCAAGAACTTCAGCTTAGAGCGACGATAGATAAACTCACAACTGAATTAATAAATGAACGTCAACAGCATCAAATTATCAAGGAAGGGCAGACAACTCAGAACAAAAAAATCGCTAGCTACAATCAATATCGCTTAATCGCTTATATAACCACAAACCAAGACAAGCTTCTCCTGCAACAGTAGACAATCCCTATGCTTGTTCTCTTAAACCTTGCTAAGGAAGAATAATTTAACTATATTGTACCAATCAAAGCTTCTGTAAGGAGATTTCATATGCCAGGTCCTAATGACAATGCACCACAGCTCCCTCAACCACCTTATTTGCAACCTTTAATTATTAGTGCTCACCTTGCTTATCAAAAGTTATGCCAATCTATTTTCACCGGCCGCGTTGACATGAGCACCCCGCAAATGAAGGCTCTTACAAAATTAGCTGATGTAGTGCTGCCGCAGATCTTAACCATAAAAGTAAAAAATAAACAATTCGCAGATGAGATTAGCTTGTTACAGAGGCTTCAAGATAAGAAAGATAGTAATTTTAATGCTATTTTTAGCATTTTACAGACCTGCGCCTATTTGGTCACCACTGAAATAACAGAGAATCTTTTTCAGATCTACTTTGTTCATTTGAAAGCTCAGAGAAAACTCTTAGAAGTTGCACTCAACAATGAAGAGCACACTTTTTTTAAAGAACTTGATTTATTTTTTCAATTTTTAGAAGTTTTTAATAGAGTTCAATATAAAGCCCGAGCCTCTCTTAAAATAGCACAGGATGAAAAAAAGAAGCTTGATGAATTAAGTCTTGACTGTCTCACCCTTGAATCTCAGCTCAAAAAAGAACAGGAAGAATCAACTAAAGCTCGACAGGAAAAAGAAAGCTTGGCTCAGGAAAATAGAATGCTGCGTGATGAAATAGAACAAAGCTGCAAGGCCAAGGATACTCTTTTTGCTAATAATGAAAAACTCTTTCAGGAAACTCAAAATTTAACCAGAGAATTAATAAGAGAACGCGAACAAAAGCTAGCCTTACAGAAAGAGCTTGCAGCCTTGACCTTGAAAGCCGAAAAAAGCAAGCCTGAAGCCGAAAATTTTGGCATTCAAGGACAGGTAGAACAACCTCAAAAGCTCACAAGAACTAGTTCCGCATTCTATAATCAACTGAGCAGAAGAACTACCTCCTCTGATACTACTAGCGTAAAGCTTTATCCTAAAACTTATAGTACTTTCTAGTTTGATTTGGTGGATTACGGCAAAAAGCGCCTAA
>CAYXNR010000083.1:0-5630 GCA_964466595.1 uncultured Coxiellaceae bacterium
TGTTGCTGTTGCTGTTGCTGTTGCTGTTGCTGTTGCTGTTGCTGTTGCTGTTGTTGCTGCTGATCTTGTTGTTGATCTTGTTTGTTTTCCTTTTCTTCCGGTAGCTGTTGCTCTTGCTGCAAGAAGTGCTCTAATTGTCCTCTATTTCGTTCTAATAAGAAGACCGCGCGACCTGTATATATCCCCCCAACAAGTGTACTCACTCCGCCGACAGCAGTGAGAGTAGCCGTTGCCCAAGTAGCAATACCAGATAAGATTGAGATACCCACTAAAGCGCCGACCCCTGTTAATAAAGCACCTATCCCAAAAATGGTTCCAGCTGCTACCAAAGCAATTTTTCGGGCAGAAGTTTGTTCAATGAAGAGCCGCTCTATTTCTTGAATTCGTCCAGTTTTTCTTTTCTCCTCTTGTTCTTGAGCTTTAAGAGCAAAAATACGATCTAAAATTTCATCCTCTTTATATTCTATCTGGTCCCTGTCGGTATTTAAGCTTTGTGCAATTAAATCGCGTCTATGCATTAAAGTAATCAATTGCCTTTCCTGTTGAGCAATTTTAGTTTTCATATCTTCATTAGCTTGCTTTTCTGAAACATTCTCAAAAAAAAGTGCAGTTGTACGTAACTTAAGTTGTTGTATTTTTAGTTTTAGCTCGTCTTGTTTTTGCTTTTCTAGTAGCCTTAAGCGCTCTTGCTCTTCTCGCTCTTGTTTTTGTCTTAGCTCTTGCTCCTGTCTCTCTTGCTCCTGTCTCTCTTGCTCCTGTCTCTCTTGTTCTCGCTGCTCTTGCTCCTGCCGCTGCCGTTCTAATTCACGTTCTCTCTCTCGCTGCGCTTGCCCTCCTCCCGGCACAGGGCAAAATATTTCCCCTCCCTGACCAATCTCCTTAATCACCTCCTCCAACTCCTCCGAGGCTCGGGCTTTTTGACGAAGATTACAATAATGAGCAATCAAATATTGTTCTGATAAACTTCTACCATTTAGAATAGTTAAAATATCGGGATTTTTTGTTTCGAGCTCAATCAATTCCCACTCCCATTGACCGTCGTTTTCTTTTAATTGATAAGAAATTGTAAGAGGACCTTCTATGCTACCTAGCCTTTCCCCATCCATATTTAAAATAGAAAAACCAGGGTAGGTAAAAGTCAGCTTGCTATCTTGTAAAGCAGTACTCGGACTTCCATCAATATCTATCCGAGCTAAAATTGGTGAAGAGTTATTTTTTTCTATACCTGCGCAAATTATCTTTGGCAGCAAAGATATTAAGCTAGAAAGTTCTGGATTTTTTATCTTAGCTTCGAATTGCCGTAAATCAATCGGGTCCTCGTTCTTAAAGCATTTTCCTCCAGCAAGTAAAGCCTGCTGCCATTCCGTTGAGCCAGCATCAGAATAAAGCAGATCGCAACGTTGCAATTTAGACTCATAAGGAAATTCCCAACGCGCAGCACAGATAGCTGGATTGCCGATGATTCTACGATCAGGCCTAGAAAACTCGGACTCCCTCACTAAGTCCTCTGGTTTGGGAGAATTAGATCCTTTTAAGATATTTAAACATCCTTCAATGTCTTCTTGAGGATATTTAAAAATTATGCGCGCAGCCTGGGCTGCTATATCAGCAGAAAAGCGACCACAATTAACACTATCTTGCTGCCAGCCTAGACAATGTACATCACTATAAGAAAATTTAAATTTATTTTCATCCAAAATAGACTTAAATGAAGTCAAATCATAATGACGCGAGGCGCTAATTAAAGAATCTGAGCAAGGGTCAAAGAGATAACAGTTATTCCCTTTGATCACAAGCATAGTCCAATGCTGGCGATAGGTTAAGCCGCTTAACATCGATTGACATTCTGCCAGCGGAACAAAAAAGGTTTTCTTTCCCTCTGGATCATTTTGTTGTAGTTTTCTGATTCTCTCTAAGACCTGGGGTAAAGGAGTGGTGCCAGAATTTCTATTATTCAACTTTCTATCATCCGAAGCCGGACTCATGAGAACTACAGTTTGACCTTTTGCACTAAAAGAAGCTCCATAAACCGCAGAATCTTCTGGCTCAAGCACCTGGAAATCTTCCTTTTTCTCATCTGAAAACTCATTTGCATTTTGGGTCACTTGAAGTAATTTGCTAAAAGTAAAATCAAAGGTTTGCCTAGGAGTTAGTCTTGGAGCACTAGAACTAGCTACCTTTTCAGGTTCTAAATTCTTTACCTCCATCAGTTCAGGAGATTTCTTTAAATCTGCAATTGCTTGTATACGATGCGAGAGAATCCCTGCTAATTCCTTGGCAAACTGAGTATTTGTAGGTTCTTCCCTTTTCTCATCCGCCTGCTGACCATCCTCAGGATGACCCAGCTCTACATTTGCAAAAGAAGGCAAGCAGATATATTTTGAGGTAACGGCACGATCATCAGAAGACAAGAGGTCCTTCGGAAGTTCTTGAATAACATCAGAGAGCAGCCGCTCAAGAGAAAGATCCTTGAATGCTTGTGATCCAAGCAAAGTTTCTGCTAACTCAGTCATCCTTTTATATAGTCCTGGAATTTGCGTAAAATAGCGATGATAACCTTTGGTATAACCTTTATAACCATGATATTCGAGTGGATTCATGATATTTTGATTATTCAAAGGATGGCCAATATTCCGCCAGGCTGCGCCCCAATCAATACGTCCAAACTTATTAAACCCTTGTTTTTTGTTATCCTCATAAAAAACATTGCTGCTGTGAACGCTGTAATCACCAATGATTAGAGAAAAAAGGAGACAGGTTGCTAGGGTATCAAGAGAGTTATTATTTTTTTTAAGCTCCTCGCTTAATAAAGGGTACAAATAAGCTTGTCCAAACAATATTTCTTCCACATTACAACGGTCTTTATCTTGCGAGTCAGCACCAAATAACTTTTTGAAACGACTCCACCAACTATTATTTTTCTCTTTTTCTTTTTTATCAAAAAACTTCCAAAGCTCTTTAAATTTTATTGCTGGCTGAATGAGGCCATAGCTGCCATCAGCAAATTGAATACAATCAGCGCTGACTAATAAATCCTCGTATTCCTTTGGAATTAAGCCTTGCTTTTTAAAATGCGCTAATACTTTACCGGCAAATAATTCTGTAAATAGTTCACGTTTATCTTCAGGGGATTTAACAAAATATTCTTTTTCATTTCCATTTTTATCTTTACTTTTATAGAAGCCATCTTTAGCGCTCTTATTTTTTCCGGCTTTTTTTGCTTTTTTTCGAATAAGGGTTTGGCCTTGATAATTCACTTCCACTTCAGCAACTTGGGCTTGGGGAGGGATAAAGGGACCGGGAACCTTGAGGGATTGTTGTGAAGCTAAAAGATCAAAATCTTTTTCCTCTTCTAATGAGACACCTAAGGAAGCAGCTAATGCCCCTGCTTGATCATCTAAATTTTCAAACGAAGCAGCTAAAGAGTCTTTAGCACCTAGATCGGCATAAGAACCCCCTAAATCATCTGCATCGCCTAAATCATTTTCCTCTTCTTTTCCTTCTAAGTCTGAGTCTGATTCTGCTTGCACCACTTGTGGTTGGTCAAAATATCCTGAATCAAGAAGAGCCCCACTCATATCAATAGCAATCACGGTTTGTTCTGATGAATGAGGAATATTCTGATCATTAGCTGGGTATAAAAGCGAAGCTCTAAGCTCTCCTTTTTCATTTTTCCCAGCTGTATATAACATTGCTTCGTCAAAACCATATCTTCGACTGTTCTCGAAGGCATCTGTAGTTAAATCCACAAAAAGACCATCATAGTAACGATCTGTTCCAAGACCAGCCAAGGTATTCGCTTTAGCAAAATTATCTCCACCAGTAGCTGTGGTAGGCTTATTAGATCCCATAATATTATGACTGCCGCCATACTGATCTGATTGATGAGGGGCTGATTGTTCAATACCTACTAACAACCCGCCTGGTGAATTCTCATCCGCAGGTTTATAAAAAATATATAAATGTCCATGTTCACCGTTATTTTCAATGAGATTTCCAGATGTGGGATGTACTCTACCCGCCCCGCCAAGCGCAAGATTAACACCATAATGAGACGTACTAAGCTTAGTAAATTCAGAAAGAATCCCACCAATAAAAGGAACCCAAGATAGAACGCCTGCAGTACCACGCTGTACAGCTTCCTTTAAAGCACCGAGGAGCGAAACCTTTTTTTCGCTGAGCTTTTTATTGGAATCCTCTGCTTCTGCATGAGCAATACCATGCGTCGCTGCCGTACGCTCAAAAGCCTCGGCCTGTCCGTTAAATAACCAAGCTCGAATTTCTTCTTCCATTCCTTCGGGAAGTTGAATCAATACTCTGGATCCATGCGCTAGCGCAGAAGCGAGAGGAAGATTATAGTCTTGAAAGCTACCGCCCCCATCCTTTTCTTCACCGTCTTGTTTAAATCCCTTCAAATTCCCATGATGGAGTAAGGTATATATTTTTTTTAAAATATCTCCCGACAAATGAGCAGGAGGTGTAGGAGGTTTTCCTCCTTCTCCCGGTAGATCAATTGCACCGGTCACCATTTTTATATCGGCGTTCAATTGAATGATTGCTTCTGGGTTTAATTGTTGGTTTAAGGGATTGTGAGCCTGAGCCATACCCTACCTCTATACGTATGTGTTTTTAATAGTGTAATTTTTACACAAATTTGTTATTTAATTATAATTCAAAAACAGAATATAAGCTTTAAAATTGTTTTTTTTATTAAAATCTTATATACTCAACGACTTTTCTGCACACAAGGATAAGTTAATGAATAATAATATAAAAATACTCTGCGTCATTCCCAGTCGCATCGGCTCCACCCGCCTTGCTCGTAAAGCCCTCGTTCCGATCCAAGGCAAGCCTATGATTCAATGGACTTATGAAAACGCTAGGCGCTGCTCTAGTCTCACTAAGCTTGTGGTCGCAACCGATAGCCCAGAAATCGCCGAAGTCATCACCAACTGCGGCGGCACCGTCGAAATGACTGATCCTAAGATTGCAACCGGCTCAGATCGCGCTGCTGTTGTGGCTGAACGGCATCCAGAAATGGACGTGATTATCAATTTGCAAGGCGATGAGCCCTTCATTAAACCGCAGATGCTAGATGAATTAATCAAACCTTTTTTTCAAACTGATATGCCTGAGATGGCAACGCTCGCCTTCCCCTTGCTGCCACATGAAATTACAGATCCAGGTATTGTAAAACTCGTCACAGACTTAAAACAGAATGCGCTTTATTTTTCTCGTTCAATGATTCCCTACCAACGTCAGCAAACAGCTGTACCGCTTTATCATCATATGGGTCTCTATGCCTTTCGTCGCGATTTTCTCTTACGCTTTACGAAACTACCGCAGACGCCTTTGGAATTGACAGAGAGTTTAGAGCAACTTCGCGCTTTAGAGCATGGTCATCAGATACGGGTATGCTTGACAGAGCATCGAACACTTGAAGTGAATACGCCGGAGGAATTGGAGTTGGCGCAAAGCTTTCAATATGAATGCTGATGTCAAAGCCTCCCACCCCTACCCCTCCCTCCACAAAAAGCGTGGCGGGAGGGGATTCAAACAGGACTCAAAAAACGTGGCGGGAGGGGATTCAAATAGGGCTCAAAAAACGTGGTGGGAGGGGTTCAAACAGG
>CAYXNR010000084.1:0-4267 GCA_964466595.1 uncultured Coxiellaceae bacterium
TCATGTCTTTTGACCTCGCCTCGTCTGCGTCGAAAATAATCCTCGACTTGCCGTGTCAGTGCGTCAAAGGCATCGCGAATTGCAACATAGATGTCTTGATCTTGTTTCTTAGTGACGACAATTTCCTTCCCCGGCACAGCGAGATTAATGCGCACATTATATAATTTTCCCTGATGTTTATGATTTTGAGAAATCGCCAGAACAACTTTGCACTGAATAAATTGATCAAAGAATTCTCGGAGTTTCTCAGCATGTTCCTGAATGCTGTTTTCGATAGCTTGGGAATACGGAAGGTCACGAAAAGTTACTTGAATAGAGTTCATAAACGATCTCCCCATCTTTGAGTCATTATTGTTTACTGATCACTCTTACTTACAGTATAGAAGATCTCCTTCAAGAATAGTATCCAAGGGCTAGTTGATTGAGGATTAAGAGAATAATTGAGGGCTAGACTCCCCCTTGAGGGGGATGAAATATTTTTCTAGATCTTCATGGCTTATTTCATTCAATTCAGCGGGTTGCCAGTGGGGGGCTTGATCTTTATCAATGAGGAGCGCGCGAATTCCTTCATAAAAATCATGATCTTGAATAAAATGCCCCATTAAGGCCTGTTCTATTTGCATGCATTGGTCAAACTCTTTCTGCCGGCCCTCTTGTAGTTGACGCAGTGTCACCTTAAGACTCATCGGTGATTTTTTGCGGAGCAGGGCTGCGGTTTCTTGCTGCCAGGAACCGGGATGCTGGTCGAGGCTGTCTAAAATCTCTTCTACTGAGGATTTTGCAAAATGCTGCTCGATCTCAGGGATACGAGCCATCAAAGAGGCTGGGGAAAGAGTTTGATGAAAGGGCTGCAGGATTTCATTCACGCTCTGATGAGCATCGCTGTGGAAAGGCGTCTCAGCCAAGGCTTTTAAGACCAGGGGAAGGTCTGCGCTTCTCAAATAAAAATCGAGCAGTTGAATTTGTAGACAGTCTTCGCCGGAAAGGCGTACCCCTGTGAGACCCAGATAAATGCCGAGCACAGAGGGCAGCCGTGAGAGAAAATAAGTCCCGCCCACATCCGGGAAAAAACCGATTCCCGTTTCTGGCATCGCGAAAAGCGTTCGTTCTGTCGCAATGCAATGAGAGCCATTCAAAGAAATACCAGCCCCGCCGCCCATCGTGATACCGTCTAGGAAAGAGATATAGGGTTTAGAGTAGTGAAAAAGATAATGATTCAAACGATATTCATCATAAAAAAAATCAGGCAGGCTCGGGTCCTTGTCCCGATGCTTATCATAGGCCAGACGCAGATCACCGCCGGCGCAAAAGGCCCGTCCCTCGGCGGCACACACCACCACGGCCTTGATCTTGTTATTATTTTCCCAGGCCAAGAGTTCTCGATGCATGAGGACAATCATTTCCTGTGTCAGCGCATTCAAAGCCTGAGGACGATTCAGGGTAATGAGACCGAGTTTGCCATTTTTTCCAGGGATTTCTTCAAAAAGCACAGGAACAGAAGACATATTATTCACCGCAAAATTGGGGACTGCGTTTCTCAATAAAAGCCTGGACGCCTTCTTTTTTATCCGCAGTGCCAGCGCAAAGTCCAAAATGAGCGGCTTCTAACTCTAAGGCATCAGCCAAAGTTAAATCAAAGCCCCGATGAATGGTTTCGATCATACTTTTGAGGGCCAGAGGAGGCAGTTTGACCAAGATTTCTAGGCGCTTTCTAGCCTCTTCTAAAAGAGAATTTTCAGGAACGAGCGCATTGACCAAACCCCAGGCCTGCGCTTCAGGTGCTTTAATGAAGCGGCCACTGAGACAAAGATCCAAGGCCCGGCCTGGGCCGACTAAACGGGAAAGCCGCTGAGTGCCGCCAAAACCCGGTATGAGTCCCAATTTAATTTCAGGCTGGCCGAAACTTGCATTATCCGCCGCCACGCGCAGTGTAGCAGCCATTGCTAATTCACAACCGCCGCCCAAGGCATACCCATGGATGGCTGCAAGCGAGGGTTTCCCCAGGGTTTCCAAGAGATTAAAAATAGCCTGGCCGTTTTTGGCAAAGGTATAGCCTGTCTGGGCATCGAGCAAGTTCAATTGCTTAATGTCGGCGCCGGCGCAAAAGGTCTTGCCCTCGCCATGCAATAAGAGGGCTTTAATGGCTTGATCTGTTCGTGCATTTTCTAAGACTGTTTTCAGCTCATTCAGTAAACCGGCATTTAAAGCGTTCAAGGCTTCTGGACGATTCAAGCTGAGCTGCAAGATACCATCGGAGGAGAGGCTGGTTTTTAACAGGGAGTCTGCCATGCGGGATTTCCTTCAGAAAGAACTCCGATTTTCAGCCAGGAGTCATGGGGCGAACCGTCTTTGTTGCCGAAGAACGGGCTGATTTTTTTTGAAGCTTGGCTTTAAGCTGCTCAGCAGAATAACGCCCTTCTTCTAGGGTCACAACGCCTGCTGAGTTTCCATCCAGATCGATGCGGATGGCCCCCTCTACCACGGTCTTAAAATAATGAAGGGTCGTGACATAATAACTTAAGCTTTTGATCATGCAGGTTTTATCATTAATGATGATATCTTCCCTGGTGCCCAGGTGTTTGACCAAATCTTGTTTGATACCGACTTTAAGCGGTTTGATTTCAGCAGGTTCTTTAAAACACTGTGGATAATGGGCTTTGAGCAGCTCTACCCCATAGTAAACATATTCCAGCCAAGCTGGTCTTTGTGCGCTTGCTTTTCGGGGCGAATCTTTCCGAGGCATGGATTTAACCTGGCCTTCTTTTTTCTGGGGCGCAGTGGAAGAAGGGACCAAGGCTTGCAGCTGTTCTTGTAAGCTTGGGTTACTCATTGAATCTCCCGGAACCATTAAAATGAAGCGAACATTGTAACCCTATCAAGTTCACTTTAAAAGAGCTGTGTTTTTGGGCAGGATGCCCAATAAATGTAGACAATTTTGAATAAAGGATGGTACTTTAAGGGTTTCAAATTTGGGAGAAGGACATCATGGTCAAAAATAAAAAACAAGCCAGCCTGGCAGAAAAAACGGAACAAATTTTAATGACGATGCCGCGCATTATCGCCACTCAAATTGGGAAAGATCTTGTGGTTCATAAGCAGCAAGAAGGGAAGTGGAATCTGGAACTCAAAAAACGCCAGATTCAAAGAAAAAAGCTCTCAGACAAAGTAGCTGCGCTCACAAAGAAAAATACACCTGTCTCCAAAAAGCAAGCTAGGGCCGCCCAAAAAGGCTTGCAAAAGATAGAGCAAGAATTACTCCGCATGATGCGTGAACTCGAAGCTGCTAAAAAGCAAATGCAGACCCTTTCTCAGAAAAAAGCCATGTATCTGGCGTTACAAGCTCAATTACTGAACTTCCAGAAAGAATGGACTAAAAAAAAGATCAATAAAACGAAGAAAACTACGATAGCTTCAAAAAAATCACCTAAAGTGACGAAAATGCCTCTTGTGATGTCTGCGCAGCCGCAAGATTCTCCACTGCATGAAGTCATTGAAGTCTCAACACAAGATGAATCGGAATTTTCTCAGGAATCGATGGAGAAAGTTTCTTAAAAGAGAGAAAGGAAGGTCAGTGTAAACAAAAGGAGTTTGTGATGAATAAGTCAGATCTAGTAGCAAAAATTGCTGAAAAGATTGATATCTCAGCCAGCAAGGCAGAAGAAATCTTGTCTGCTCTTTTAGAGGGAATCATGAAAACCCTCAAACAGGGTGAAACAGTGACACTGGTTGGTTTCGGGCGCTTTGGTATCAAGAAAAGGGCTGCGCGCAAGGTTAGAAATCCGCGTACAGGCGCTGAAATGATGGTCAAGGCAAAACTAGTGCCTTTTTTTAAAGCTGGCAAGGAACTGAAAGAAACGGTAGATTCCTAAACCCCTAATTAGAACAGAGCGCTTGACTTGTCAAGATTGTTTTTTAGTGTAAAAGTCAAAAATAATTGAGGCTGGTAATTGCTTATTCGACAATTGTATTGTAAAAATGTTGATTCATTAGGGATTAGTCCCAGTTATAGAGCCATGGAATTTTAGAAAGAGAGGTTTATCATGATTGGAAAAATTGCGGCTATTGAAGATTTAGATACAGTTACTTTAAGACAAGCCGTTAAAAATACACTACGCAACTATTTTACCCATATCGGTGGAGAGCAGCCTGTTGATTTTTACTCTATCTTACTTGAAGAAATTGAGCGCCCTTTGCTCGAAGTATTAATTAACCATACTCATTATAATCAAGTCAAAATGGCTGCTATCTTGGGTATTTCCCGCGGCAC
>CAYXNR010000084.1:4367-5595 GCA_964466595.1 uncultured Coxiellaceae bacterium
ATAAAGAACAGTTCATAGCCAATCAAGGCGCTGAAGAGGAAAGAAGCAATCAATGCTATTAAAAGTGAGAGCTTACCGCCAATCACTTGGTAGGGCATGGGATATTTCTTTCGATAGCGGCAAATCCAGGCCATGAGGGAAGGCATGAGAGCGAACATGAAAATACAGAATAACCCAGCAAAGCTGAGGAAGAAAATGAAAGCCCTTGGGTAAAAAATAGCGATCACGAGCGGCGGAATAAAGGTCATGGCCATAATAAACACCTTGCCCCATCCTTCTTTAGTGACTTTAAACCCGTCAGCCAAGTAATCGGATAAGCTCAAAGTGACGCTGACAAAGGCTGTTAAAATGCAAATAGAGGTAAAGACCTTGGCGATGAAAGAGATCATCGTATTCGGAACGTAGTACTTGATCGATTCTAACAAACCCGTGATCGGCTGGTGATGCTGCATCAGGCGTTCCAGGCCCAGATCACCGGCCAGGGGAATGGAGCCAAAGATCGCTGCGTTCCATCCCGTATAGCAGACCAGAGGCAGCAAGGTTCCAATCAGGATCACCCAGCGCAGTTGTTTGATATCATCGTTAAAATACGATCTTAAAGTTGGGATCAGAGGTGAAAAGCTAAAAGAGAGAATAGCAATGGAAGTCGCTGACAGAACAAAGGGCAGCTTGCCTCCCGTATAGTGTTCTGGAGCAGCATGCATACCGATAAAAATGATGAGTGAAAAAATGGCGCCGAGTTTCACGAACATCAGTAAGCGATTGAGCAGATCCACTTGACGGACCCCTCGGGTCACAACGGAGCCAAATAAAATAACAAAGACGATTCCGCAGAGAGCCGCGGGAACATTAAAACCGAAGGAGTGTAATAAACCCTGAAAAACATCTTGGCCGCCGGCGATGTAAGCTGAAACGACCGTATAAAGGAGCATCAGATAAGCAGTCCAAGTGATAAATTCCCCGGGTTTGCCCAGGGTATGCTTAGCCATCGAAATGATATGGCTGTTCTTAGGAAAGCAAAGATTGACTTCCAGGGTGAGAAAGGCAGTAAAGGTCATCAGGGCCCAGCAGACGAGGAAGAGGAGGGTGGAATAAAGGAAGCCGCTTTTAGCAGTTGTGATAGGCAGGCTTAACATGCCGCCGCCAATGGTTGTACCAGCTACCAGTAGAATACCGCCAATCGTTTTATTCATAAAAATCCTCGTTTATCTCGTTATATTCTACAGAA
>CAYXNR010000085.1:0-5476 GCA_964466595.1 uncultured Coxiellaceae bacterium
AATTGGGGCTGGGATTTCTATGTAAATTTGGCCCTAAAAAGCCGGGCAGGTCATAATAGCTTTACTAAATAGTGAGACAAGTACTAGAAACTCATTAAATAACAGCCGGTAATTTTTATTACCGGTTGTTATTTTTGCCGACTCAACTCGCTAATACAACCGCTAGCGAGCGGATGCGCGTTTGATAATTTTCTTTAATTCAGAGCTCTGGATTCCCAGATTTATTCTCAGCCAGCAGGCTGAAGACTGATTGAGATTATTTTTTTGCATTACCTGTAAGCGTTTCTTCTTTATGCTTTCAGAAAAAAATGTCTGCGGCCAATTTTGTTTCATTCCTTGTTCCAATTGCTGCAAGAGTTCTTTTGCAAGATAATAGTTGGCTTTTCTATTAATGGCTTGCTTTTCTGTAAAAATATTAAACTTATAAGTAAAATCAATTTCCGCTGAATCAGGTTTTTTATGCTCTTCTATTCGATGGATATATTTTTTTAAATCTTCTTTAACATACTCCGCTAATTGAGCTTCTCGTTCGCTCGCAAATCGGGCCTGCTGCGCCCGTTTATGAATTTCTGCATGAACCAACCCAGAAGCTTCTTCTGGTGGTTTGTTGAGACAGTACCCTCGATGTAAATAGCCGCCTTGGCGAGTAAAAAAAGCATTAAATGCTTGTGTCTTTTCCTTAATGAATTGAATTTCTTCTGGGGTACATTTAGCCTCAAAAGGAAGCTCAAAGCTATCTTCGCAGTGATCCCCAATATTCACACTACTAGGCTGAATAGAAAAGCCCCGCTCTTGAAGATGCTCAATTAATACTTTTCCATCCCCTGTGTCCCAAAATCCGCCGCCCAGTTCTGCAGACATTAGCATCAGATTAAAATGATGGAAACGGTTCCTCAAATCCTCTCCTAAGAAATCCTGATAAGGGAGAATGCTCTTATCAGGAGAGGAAAAATTGAGATCATAGGCCTTTTCTAACTTTGGGACGTGAAACTGATTATTCTTGCATCCCATTCCAGGAGGATATTCATCATCCAAACCTAAACAAGGAATCCAGACATTCAATCTTTTGGTCTGTTCGCCGCCACTCGTTGCGCTGGATTTATAAAAAATGATGCCTCTATAAACAAGCATTTCATTGAGCTCTGGGGTAATAATAACTTCTTCATCTACATAGGGATGATCAGGATCGTCAGTGTTATACGCTTGATAAATTTGGCCATCGACATCTTTTAAGAAGGCTTCAAAAGTTTGGTTGGTATTTTCTTCAACTAAATCTTTAATGATTTCTCCATTCTTATCTTTTTGACGTTTTGCTAGTGCATAGATCTCTTTGCCTTGACGATCTTTTAAAATTCTAGCAGGAGCGAATTTCTTTAAGACGACCTTAGGAAGTGCGGGCACAGCTTCTTCTTTATACTCTTCCAATTCTTCTTTATCTTCCAAAGATTCCAAGTGCGAAAAGCTAGAATAAAAAGAGGTCGGTTGGCAATCGTTATCATAGATGTATAGCTCTTGGTCGCTTCGAGTTTCTTCATCGCGTTTATAGCCGACAATACATTGAGGTTGAATGCCTAAACGAATCAATGCCTCATATGTTTTTTTTACTTCTGAAGCATTTCTCCAATTGGGAGTATAAACGCAGATGACTTGTTCCGGAAAGCCTGGTGTTTTAGGAGAGACTTTTGCTGACCATAGCCTGTTTTTTTTTATCCCTTGGATTACTTTGTCCCAAGCCCCATCCAAATCTAAATCGCCAGATGGGAATTTAATAACCCATTTACCCTGCTTGGAAAAATCCATTTTGTCATGGTAGTCGTATGCGCAATAATCAAGATTAATAGCATCTATCCATCTCCCCTTTACCTGCGAAAGTTCTAATTGTGAAGGTTTGACACCCTGGATTGTATCTTTACTATCCGCTGGTTTTTGTTCGCTATAATGATAATAGTACTGACGAGCAGTCGACATAATAAACTCCTCTAAATGAGCTTATTTGTAATAGAAGTTTAATGTTGAGTCAATATTAATTTAAGAGTACATTTTTTATCCATAAAGTGAGGATTTTATTTTAATAGCTAGATCAGGCTTCCCTAAGAAAGATTATTCAAAATCATCTTGCCGCTGGGTGCAAACGCGAAACAGCCGGTAAGCTGTCTTACCGGTCGCCAATGAGAGAAAGCGCAGATTCGCTCATCTATTCATCCTGATCTATATGGTCTAACGTCCGTACAAAATGGCGAAACATATAAATATTGACAATAAATCATAGTTTTGGTAATTTTTAAATCAGTTATAGAATAAATGTTACGAGAATTTAAGATGACTCACACAAGAAAAGAGGAAAAGAAGGTATTGGAAGAAAAAGAATATAGGGGTCCGGACTATCTTTCTGATCTACCAGATGACATCTTAAGCTGTTCTCTCTTCAATACCTTAAATTTATCAGCCAGAGCTCAACTTTCCAAAACGACTCGTCAATTTAGAAATTTTCCCGAATATCAAAATGCAAATCTTGAGCTTCAGAGTAACTTAAGACAGCTTTTATGGTTGGTTGCACGAGGCAAGAAACGCCAAGCAGAAGCGCTGATCTCACAATATCCTGAATTGTTATTCTGTTCTGGCCAAACAACGGATTATTCTTATTATTATCGTGATGGGAAACGTATTCAAGGAAAGCGTAAAGGAACTGCTTTACAAATTGCCTTGGCCGATAAAGATTTTAATTTATATGACAACAATGGGAATCTTCTTGGGGAAGGAATGGTTGAAATGTTGCAACGTCATTTTAAAAAGCTGTTCAATGGTGAAGCTGAGATGGCGAGACAAATCCTAGAGCAATTTCCACCAGGGTGGGAAGAGCAAGAAGAAATCGATCATATCAAACATTTGGAGGCCTTACGTAAAGTACGAACTGCGATTGCAGCAGCTTCTAATGATGAAGAATATAGCGCTGCTATTCTCGAATTCCAAAATGCTTTAGCCCCACAAGAGGGCCTTAAGAAAGGGACACAGTGGGATGCAAAATTACTCCAAGCTGCTTTTGAAATGGGTTATGAGGAATATTATGGGACACATCCAAAAGATTTGTTATTTTATACTAAAATCATTGGTTATCTTCAAACGCTTGCGCCAGCCAATTTTGCTATGGCACAGGTGCAGGGTTTAAAGAATCTTTTAGAGGACGGAGAAAGTTTTAAGCGTAATTTAAAATTTCTTATCAGGGCGGAACATTATCCGGAGCAGTATTATCCATTTTCTTCTGTTGTTAACTTTCGAATAGGTTTCGATGCTTGGGTTAATTGTTATCGTGGGCGCTATATGTTATATGTAGGTGGAATGCATGCTCCAAGCATTAATAAGAGCAGCCGCGCTCTTTTAAAGCTAATTTGTGACAAAGACAATAGTCTAGCGACAATTTATGCCGCAGCCAGACGTTCACAGGAGCCGGAGTTATCCCCAACTTCACATGTCAAGCTTTAGAGCATACATCTTTCAAAATTTCTTCTATATAATTTTTCAGCAAGGAATGATGGCCTTCGTTTTCAATTATTTTCAATTGAGAGTCTGGTATCAAATTAGCACAAATCTTTGCATGTGAGACAGGTGTTTGCTTATCTAATGTACCCTGCCAAATGGTGATTGGGAATTGTATATTTTCTAAATCAAATCCCCATGGTTTGAAAAGTAGCTTCATTTCATCGGCAGGACCAGAAACTCCATTCCTAAATGCTTCAATTGTGCTATTGATAATAGCTTTACTAATTTCGGGATCACGAAAAAGCACTTGATCAACTTCTGGCAGCTGCTTAATCATCTGTTTCATTTTTTTTGGATTTTTAAGCATCATCAATGTGAGCTTCATCATTACCTTAGCAAGCCAGGGGATGGTTTTAATTATTCTTGTAACCACTATTTGACTCTGCGTCATGCCCACGAGCGACTCAGGTTTATTTAAGGGAGCCATCCCTGAAACAATTGCAGCACCGTTCAATCTATGAGGAATTGCGTAAGCACATGCAGCAACAAAAGGACCTCCACCAGAATGGCCTATTATTGAAAATTTATCTACCTCAATAAGATTTGCAAAATTCTCAATATCTGTTGGCCAGGAAAGAATACTTCTCTTTTCATCAGTCGATGATAATCCCATGCCGGAACGATCAATTCCAATTAATCGATAGCGATTAACAACAGCTATTTCATGAAAACGGCCAGCTTCAAGTCTACTCCCTGGAAAACCATGAAAATAAAAAATAGGTAATCCCTTAGGATCACCATATTCTGCGAAACCTAATTGTCTTCCATCTGAAAGCTTGACTGAACGATTATTCATAATAATTTATCATCTAAATAAGCTACACTATCCATATCTTTCTAGTTTCTCTTTTTTATGGCGTTGGGCAAAAATAGTTTTTGAATGATCTTTCGTTCTCTTAAAAGTACCTTTGCTAAGAGAATCAGAATGTATAAACCTAATTTCCAATTGGCAATGCACTGCATGTGCATATTTGCGTAAAGTCTCTATGGTAGGAGAATGCTTTTGTTTTCCACCACCTGTTTCCAAGCGACCCACCACTGATGTGGTCGTTCTCATGTCTTTTGCAACATCATCCTGCGTCATGCCAGCTTTTAATCTTGCCTTTAGCATTTCCTCAAGCAAGCTGAATTCCTCTTTCAGAGAATCATACTCTTTTCTTACGCCGGGTCGGCTTAAGGCAGCTTTTTTCAATTGTTCGTGTGTTCGTTTACGCATTGTCTTTTACCTCCTGCATTCTCTTTCTCGCTAGTCTCATTTCTTTATTTGGCGTCTTCTGTGTCTTTTTGACGAAGCAATGTAACATGTGAATTTTTTTACCTACCATCGTACAATAAAAAACCCTTGCTATACCTTCCTTACTTTTTAGTCTCAGTTCAAATAAACCTTTTCCTAAGGCGTCCGTATGTGGCATACCGAGGTCTGCGCCGTACGTTTCCATTAGCTCAGTTAATTTGATATACCGCGCCAATAGACCATCAGGAAGCCTAAGAACCTCTTTCTCTAAATCACTATTGTAATAAGTTATTTCCCATTTCATGATTTGATTATAGCATATATGCTATAAATTGCAATGATCAAATAATTGAAGTTTAAAGATCCTTAAAGATCTGTAAATTGTCTTGCTGGTTATTGCCTAACCAAGGGGTTCGGTGAATCCCACATAAAATGAAACTGCCTTTTAGGCACAAAAAGTCCCTTCTAATTCCCTCTTTTTACAGATTTTGGTCCATTCATACCAAGGTTGCTTTTTACCAGAAAAGGGGGCAAGTATTAACCATATCGTTACCCATAAGTATGCCCCACATCCCTAGACAGCCGTGCTAATCCTTAGCACTATAAATCAAAAGTAGACGAGAAATATCAAGCACCTCTGCGAAGGGAAAAAGTTGTGTCATGTGAAGACTTGACCTACCGTCTTCTAATGCAAGCGATTTTTTA
>CAYXNR010000086.1:0-5399 GCA_964466595.1 uncultured Coxiellaceae bacterium
CATCCTGAGCGCAGCGAAGGATCTATCGCTGCAAATACCGAGATCCTTCGCTGCGCTCAGGATGACAGGCATCTAGGATGACAGGCATCTAGGATGGCAACGCTGCCAGGATAACCATACTCAGTACTCACTAGAAAATCTGGCTTTTTATACCAACCCTCGCTATCATAAAAGACCCTATGACCATACAAAACACAGCAACTCAGCCCATTGGCATTTTTGACAGCGGCATTGGCGGCTTAACCGTCACCCGTGCACTCATCCAGCTTTTGCCGCATGAAAATATAATTTACTTTGGCGATACGGCCCATCATCCTTATGGAGAAAAATCAGCCGCTGCTATTCAGTCTTATGCAATCAAAATCGCTAATCTATTTTTACAGCAACATTGCAAGCTCATCCTCATCGCCTGCAATTCAGCCGCCTCTGCTGCCTATGAGCTCCTCAAAGAATATGTTGGCTCACAAGCCGTGGTCATGAATGTAATTGACCCACTTATTTATTGGTTAGGTGAAAAATATCTTCATAAAAAAATTGGTTTGATCGGCACCAAAGCTACCGTCAATTCGAATATTTACCAAAAAAAAATTGAAGAACTCAAGATCGGCGTTAATTTAAGCGCTTATCCCACCAATCTGCTTGCTTCTGCTATTGAAGAATTTGGCAATCATGAGATTGTTCATAATTTATTAGCGGTTTATTTAAGTCACCCTTCCTTACAAAACATCGAAGCCCTTATTTTAGCGTGCACACATTATCCCATCGTGAAAGAGCAAATTGCCGCCTTTTATCAGCATAAAATTGATATTATCGATTCTTCCGATATTGTGGCAATAGCCGTCAAAAAACAGCTGGAAACCTTAAAGCTCTTGAACCCTGAAAAACAGGGGCAGCGTCATTTTTATATTTCAGACAACAACCTCGACTCCTTCGCCGCCGGCACCAAGCTCTTTTTCAATGAAGACCTTATTCTTCAACCCTATCCTTTATGGGATTAGAGGCTTTCTCAAAGCTTAGAACAAGAACACTTAACTGGGATTAAATGTTTCGCTATGAACTATTGCCATCTTTATCATGCGGGAAATTTTGCTGATGTGATCAAGCATCTTGTTTTAGTTAGTCTCGCTACCTCACTCCTGCGTAAAGAAACAGCCTTTTGTTTTCTCGACACCCATGCCGGCAGAGCTTATTACGATTTACTCTCTGAATCCGCACAAAAGACAAAAGAATATGAGTCTGGCATCAGCAAGGTCATGGCACGAGAAAATCCGCCTCCTCTCGTCAAGCATTATTTAGCTTGTATTCAGAAAATAAATAAGCAGCTCTCGGCATCGCAAGCTCGCTCGCTGTCTTATTATCCCGGCTCTTCTTTTATTGTGAGACAATTTTTACGACCCTTTGATCGAATTGTCGCAACTGAATTACATCCTCATGAACATCAAGAATTGAAAAAGGCGAGCCGCTCTGATCAAAGACTCGCCATCCATTGCATGGATGCTTATCAGAGCCTCAAGGCCTTTTTACCTCCACCAGAAAAACGTGGCTTCGTTCTTATCGATCCGCCCTATGAAAACCCAGATGAATTTAAAAAACTCGGCAAGGCAATCATCAGCGCTTTACAACGCTGGCAAACAGGAAGCTATACCATTTGGTATCCGCTTAAAGAACGCCTGCCCGTGGACCATTTTCATTCCCTCCTGAAAAAAAATATCACCGGGAAAATTTTGGTTCTGGAACTCAGTATTTACCCTGAGGATGTCCCGAACCGCCTCAATGGCTGCGGACTGGTACTGATTAATCCACCCTGGAAATTTGATCAAGAAATGCAAGCAGTCTTGCCTTGGCTGTGGCAAACCCTCTCTATTAACCAGCAGGGTGGTTTTCGCCTTTATTTTTTGAAAAATGAAGAAAAAGTATAAATCTGCTACGATATATTTTTTAACCAAGGAAGGTAGCCCATGAAAAAAATCCTTTTGATTTTGTTAAGCTTTTTTTCCCTTCTCACGCTTTGTGCTTGTGCCACCAGGCAAACTACAGCCTCTACTCCTGTAAATAGTGCAACCTACACGCAGCAGAATATAAATGATACAAATTACCAAGAAATGATGAGAGAACAATCAGGGCGAATGCAGGCTACTGTTCCTCATATCGGGGGCCGCCGCTAGGCAAATTATGTTAAAATAGAGGTATAAGAAATGCAGGAGATGCACTAATGAAATATTTAATGATGAGTGTCTCTATTCTTTTTCTTGCCCTAGCCCTGAACGCCTGTACCAGCAGTCAAAGACAAGATGTTGGCATCGCAGGAGGAGCCGTTATTGGTGGCGTCGCTGGCAATGCCCTGACAGGGGGTAGTGCAGCAGGTACAGTAGTCGGTGCTGCAGTCGGCGGTGTAGCAGGTAATGAACTAGCCAAATAGGCTCCGCGGAGCGCGTATAGGTAGGTTTGGATAGGTTTAGATGAACGGGTTCTTATGGCCGACGACTAAGCTGCCTAGGCTCTACTTGTTCCGCCTGTGCTTGCTCTTTTGCCCGATAATCATGTAGATCTCGATGCAGATCTTGGGCTAAGTCCTGAAAAACCAACATTTGTCTATCATAATCTCCCATGTTTTCAATTGTGAACCTTATTGATTCCAGCCTTGGATGCGATTGCGGGCCTAGCGCTTGTTCGGCCAGTAACAAGACCATGAGTAATTCAGCACCCTGCCCATAGTCAAGCCATCCTATTCTATAAACCATGGCATCCACACACTGAAGAATAGCTGCAAATTTTTGATCAGGGGATAATTGCTCATTTTGAGCGTTTATACTCATCTGTATCAGGCTAGTGACATGTTCTGCAGTTTTTAAGGGAACAACGGCGTCCCATAGGGAAGACCAAGCGCTTCTATCTCTAACATTATCGACAATTTTTTGAGTAATGGCAGTCTGGTTGAGTTGCTCATTTACCCCCTCAACAACGATTTTAACCGTCTGATCAAAAAGTTTCGGGTTTTTAAGTATAGTGTTGGTTCGCTCAGTATATTTTTTTGCTATCAGCTCAAGGGCTTTCCCAAGATCCTTAGTCGAATTTGGGAAAAAATTATCGAATACTGGTGTAGATACATCAACTGATTCCTCACTAAGCTTGTACTCTTGAGAAAAATCAGTCTGTTCAACCTGTTTTTTAGCTTCTTGTATTAAAGCATCAATAGCGCTATATGGGTCGTGAAATGCTGATTGCTGCCCCGATATTAAATGCGTTAACTCCGATATACGCTCAAGTTGGTCTGCTGTGAGTAAGATTTGTAATGAATTTGAGATGGCGGCTAGGGTTTCGTTATATTTCTTAGGAGAGCTAAACAGATCAACTTGATTCCATGCCAGGTTCAAAGCAGTGGCTACGTGATCGAGTAAGACCTCTACGCTGTCTCGGCTTAGGCGTTTTTGAAGATTCTCAGCTGTTATATATAAATCCATAAGAACAGCAACTTTATAGGCGTCATGTATAGCAAGATCATAGTCCTTAGTAGGATTCCATGTACTGAGATAGCCTATTTTTTTTATCATCTTTGCTATCTTGTGCAAGTTGTTGCTGTGCTCTTTGCGTTGATCAGAAAGTATGTCCAAAGCTCTTTGGAAACGAACCTCACACGAGAAGACCGTGGAAAATTTTGATAAAATATATTTTTTTGCCATATATTTAATCATTTCTGCTATTTGAGTTGCTACTTTTGCTGATTCCTCAATCTCTGCAGCGGATGCTTCCGGTTGTGCTTCTGCTTCTAGTTGCGCTTCTGCTTCTACCTGGTAAGGAACGAGATACGATTCCAAATCCTGAGCCATCTTGTGAAAACGGGTTTTCTCTTCTTTAGTCACTGTGTGTGTGGACAAGTGATTCATCACTCCTTTGAGTGCCCGGCTATAATGTAGTGGGTCACCTACTATGTGAATTTCTATATTGCTAATAGCATCCTCTATACTGGTGATCAGTTTCTCTCGGTCATCGGAGGATTGGGTGTTGAAGTAAGCATCAGCTGCAGAGAAGATTGATTGAAGCGATTTTATTCGACTCTGTATAATTGCACGGGCATCATGAGCATCTTCCGGAAGTTTATAGTGAATCTCTTCCGGCTGCATAGCTTTTTCAATAACAGATCGAATGCTGCTGGCCTGTTGCATGCCACTCATCAGGGCATCTTTCTCGAGCTCCCTTCCTAAAGATTCTCCTCCAGAAAATTGAATTTTTCCGTCTGTTGACTCTGCTTGTTTTAGCCTGAGGTCTTCCACTTCCGCTTTATACAAGTCAATCTCAGTTTGTTTTTCTTCAATAGCTCCCTCAACAGCAGCGGCAATCTCTGCTTGCTTATCATTCTCCAGCTGGCTAATTAACTGTGATTGTTTCACAGTGGTGGCTCTTAAGTCTTTCTGAGCGTTTAGTAAGTGAACATTTGCTTTCCTAACGGACTGAAGCTCTGAAGCTAATTCATCATTCTCTAATTGAGAACGATTAAGCAACGAACGAAGCGCTGTGGATTTTTGTGAGGGGGGCTGTTTTTTTTGTGTTTCCGCGAGCGCCTTTAACTCTGCGAGTTGGCTTTTTAAGTCATCAATCTCTTGTGCTTGCTTTTGGATAGTCGAAGAGGCGGCGTCTTGTTGTTTTTTGCTTTTTTCAGCTATTTTAAAGAGATCATCTTGAACCTCATCTAAATCGGCCTTGACCTCTTCTAATTGATACTGCAATGCTTGATTCTCTTGCTTAAGCGGTTTTGCGAGACGTGCTGCTGCCGCTTGAATCGCGCTTTCCCTTTCTTTCTCCGCTAGCAAGGTTGCTTGATCGAGACTGTATTCTCTTTTTAATTGTTTATAAGCATACTTTTGGGTTGGATTCTCCCATAGGTTTTCTAAAACCCGTAATTGTGTGACTGTGAGTGACTGTTCTGAGTCTTCAAGATAACCTCTTTTAAATAGATCAATGAACTCAGCAATATCATTTTTGTCGTTTGATTTTAATGCCTGAATAATATCAATAGCCGCTTCATAATCATTTGCCAACAACTCCAAAAAACTCCTAACAAAGGCGGCGGGTTCAACACCCAAGTTGCTTAATAAAGGCCCTTCCTCGTCTTCTCTAGGATTCATGAAATTTTCCTCTTTCTCGTTATATTTCAAGGCGGTTCAAGTTACCGTACTTAAAGTATAGCAATGAGTTGGAAAACTGCATTTTGTGTTATTTTTTATAGGGTTAAGGAATAGTCGTGTCAGTATTCGGTTAATCCGGAGCAGTTGTCATTCCGGCATGCTTTAAGCCGGAACCCAGGGTATTTAAAAGCCTGGATACCAGCTAAAAGCGTCACTGGATACCAGCTAAAAGCGTCATTGGTATCTACACAAGTGCGGGCTGGTTAATTTTTGGTA
>CAYXNR010000087.1:0-5367 GCA_964466595.1 uncultured Coxiellaceae bacterium
CTCTATCAGCAAGCCTCAACGATCAAACCCTTTCTTGCCCTGGAAGCCGTTGACAATAAGCTTATTTCTCCCACCGATACTATTTTTGACCCCGGATGGTTTATGCTGAGTAACAGTACCCATATTTTTCGTGATATGCATGCTCATGGCAGGGTAAACCTAGCCAGAGCGATTGTGACCTCCTGTGACACCTATTTTTATGAATTGGCAACGAAATTAGGCATCCGTCAGATCGACAATATTTTGCACCACTTCGGTTTTGGTGAACTCACTGGCATTGAATTGGAAGAAGAGGTGCCTGGCGTGGTATCGTCTCCTGAATGGAAACGACGGGTCAAAAACCTACCCTGGTATGAAGGAGATACGATTATTTCTGCTATTGGGCAAGGCAATATGCAGGCAACCCCACTCCAATTAGCAGCCGGCATTGCCATGCTTGCCAATCGGGGAAAACGCATGGCCCCTACGCTTCTTTTTAAACAGCAGGCGCCTGACAAACCCGCTGAACTTCAAAAGCCGATGCTTCTCGATACCCTCGCGCTTCAGAATGAAAAAAACTGGGATATCATTATCCAAGCGATGCAAAAAGTTGTGGATTCCCCAGAAGGAACAGGTCGTCGTTTTGGTCCACATGCCAACTATTCTATCGCAGCAAAAACAGGCACGGCCCAAGTGCGCTCCAAAAGACAGGATGAGGATGGCATCGAAGACCAAACCAAACTACCCGAGCAATTTCGCGATCATGGTTTATTTATCGCTTTTGCTCCTGTGGAAAAACCCCAAATTGCTCTTGCGCTCATCATAGAAAATGATCGCTTAGCAGCTGTGCCTATTGCTAGGCAGATTTTGGATTACTATTTAAGCAATTCCACCCCTCCTCTAACGAGACCTAGCCCATGAGCTTACATAATCAACATTCTCGAAACACCAACGGTCCTCTTTTTCATCTCAGCCATTATCTCCATCTGGATATGCCACTCTTATCTGTCATGAGTTTACTGCTGCTGCTTGGCCTCTTCATTTTATACAGTGCGAGCAACCAAAGTCTTTTGATGATTGAAAAACAAGTGATGCATATTCTTTTTGCAGCGAGTCTCATGTTCCTCGTGGCTCAAATTCCACCTGTTACCTGGCAGCGCTCTGCTCCCTGGATCTATGGAATCAGCTTATTTCTTTTGATCGCTGTCTTGCCGATTGGTCATATGGGAAAGGGTGCACAACGCTGGCTGAGCTTCAATGGCTTTCGTTTTCAACCAGCTGAATTCATGAAATTTGCTATTCCGCTTCTGCTCGCCTGGTATTACAATAAAGTACATCTTCCGCTTTCTTTTAAATCGCTTTTTATTTCAGCACTGATTATTTTAATTCCGGTCTTATTAACTGCCAAACAACCGGATTTAACAACGGCCATCGTGTTATTAGCCACGGGAGCCTCTGTACTTTTTTTTGCTGGTTTAAGTTTAGGCTTTCTTCTCAATATGAGCCTCCTACTTCTTACCACCCTGCCTCTTTTGTGGTATGTCATGCATGACTATCAACGTCAGCGCGTGCTCACCTTTTTTAATCCAGAACGTGATCCTTTAAGCAAGGGCTATCACATTATTCAATCTAAAATAGCCATTGGCTCAGGCGGTCTCTTCGGGAAGGGCTGGCTGCTGGGAACACAATCTCATTTACATTTTTTACCCGAACATACTACAGACTTCATTTTTGCTGTCTGCAGTGAGGAATTTGGCTTTACGGGAAATATCCTTTTAATCTCTTTATTTCTCTTAATTGTCTTGCGTGGCTTTTACATTGCCATCCATGCACAGGATACCTTCAGCCGTTTACTAGGCGGTAGCATTACCATGGTCTTCTTTTTTTCATTTTTTGTTAACATGGGCATGGTGACGGGCATTTTGCCTGTTGCCGGACTGCCACTTCCCTTAATTAGTTATGGCGGTTCTTCGCTCGTCACCTCGATGGTTAGTTTTGGTATGCTCATGTCGATTAAGACACATCGTAAATTGATTACCACTTAAGTAGCTAAGACAGATCGCAAATTGCTTAGGACTTAAGGTAGAATGGAAAAAGAAAAAAAATAATAAAAGGGTTAGCATTTTATGGACTGTGTTTTTAAATTAATTCTTGTTTGCTGTCTTCTTTTTTCTCCGCTTGCCTTCGCTGATTCTTTTTTCATTGCCAATCCAGATGTTAAAGCTTTTATTGAATACATGCAGCTAAGGCATCATTTTAGCAAAGAAAAATTACTGGCGCTCTTTGAGTCTGCTAAACTGCAGCCCCAGGTCATCGAAAACATGAAACATCCTTTGGAAAAAGAAAGCTGGAACCGCTACCAACGCATCTTTATAGAAAATGACCATATTCGGGAAGGGGTTGCCTTTCGCAAGAAATATCACAAGGACTTGCTACAAGCTGAAAAAAAATATGGCATACCAGCCAGCATTATTATTGCTACCCTGGGCGTGGAAACCTTGTATGGCAAACGTGCAGGCAGCTATCGAGTCCTTGACTCGCTTTCCAGTCTTTCCTTTAGTGACCTGCCACGAAACCTCTTTTTTCGTAGAGAACTCGAACAATTTCTCTTATTAAGCAAAGAGCAAGGCCTCGATCCTTACAAAATTCTAGGTTCTTATGCTGGTGCGATTGGCGCTCCTCAATTCATGCCAAGCAGCTACCGTTTGTATGCCGCCAGTTTTTCTAAAAAATCTCGTATTGATCTCATTCATAACACGAGGGATGCCATTGCGAGCATCGCCAATTACTATAAAGTACATGGCTGGAAGAGTCCGCATTTTGTCGCAGTCCCTGCAAAACTAAAGGAAGAGGCTTATCTTAAGCTGCTCAACCCAGATGGCTCTCCTCGTTCCTTTTCCTCAACAAAACTAGCTAGCTATCATATTCGGCCGGCACACAAAATTCCCAAAGGCTATCCCTTAAAATTGCTTGAATTGGATGGCCAGAAGGGAAAAGAGTACTGGCTGGTATTTTCTAATTTTGAGGTCATCAAACAATATAATACCAGTAATCTTTACGCTATGGCTGTTTATCAGCTGAGTAGAAGTATTCTGACTTATAAACAGGAGAAAAAACCTTAGCATGCAAAAAAACAGCCTGCTGGTTTATAGTCTCTGTCTCTTAAGCCTTTTGCTCAGCGGCTGTTGGTCAACACATAAAAAAGATGGGCCGCCGCCTTTTCCGGTGGATGTTTCTAAAATACCTGATGCTGTTCCAAAAGTAGAACCCTTTAGCAGGCTGGGGAATAAACCAAGCTATACGGTTTTTGGACGAACCTATTATGTACTTCCCTCCCGAAGAAATTATCTAGCTGTGGGGATTGCTTCTTGGTATGGAACTAAATTTCACAAACGGAAAACCTCCAATGGAGAACGCTATGATATGTTGGCCATGACTGCTGCTCATCGTTCTTTGCCTTTACCAACCTATGTGCAAGTCAGGAATCTTGAAAATGGCCGCCAAGTGATTGTTAAGGTGAATGACCGCGGTCCTTTTGAAGCCCATCGCCTGATTGATCTTTCCTACGCTGCTGCAAAAAAATTAGGGATGATCAATCGCGGTACGGCGCTCGTTCAAATCAAGGCACTCGATCCTTCTTTGCCTCACAAAGGGGTGTATTTAGAAATCGGTCGATTTCGTAAACGTAGTGAGGCGACGAGAGTTCAACATCGTTTAAGCAAATTATTCATGCATCATGTCCAGATCCGGTCTCATACTCATGGCTTGCAGGTGTTCTATCAAGTTCAAATTGGTCCTTTTAAAGATAAATACTATGCGGATAAAATTCGAAATCGTTTACAAGCTCTTGGACTCCGCTCTTCACGGGTGAGCTATGATCTTTAATTTATTACTTTCTATTGTAGGAATCCTGCTGACTATTTTAATTGTGGTTGGCGTGCATGAAGGCGCACATTTTCTAACGGCAAGACTCTTAGGAATTAAAGTATTGCGCTGCTCTATTGGCTTTGGGAAGGCCCTTTATACCTGGCGCGATAAAAAAGGAACAGAATATGTGCTCGCGCCTATTCCGCTCGGTGGATATGTGAAGTTACTGGATGAGAGCGAGGCGCCTGTTGATGAAGCAGAAAAACATCTAGCTTTTAACCGTCAGCCGCTTTATAAACGTGCTGCTGTCGTGATAGCCGGTCCGCTTGCAAACATACTGGCAGCTGTTTTACTGTATTGGCTTATTTTTCTAATTGGTTTTAAGACGGCTCTTCCTCTGATCGGAGAAGTTCTTCCTCATTCTATTTCGAGTGCGGCTAAGCTGAAACCGATGCAAGTAATTGTTAGTGTTGATGGTTATCCAACACAGAGTTGGTCTCAGGTCACCATGCGCTTGATCACGCATCTTGGCAATCAGGATAAGCTCAGAATTCAAACCAAGCCTTTTATGGCGGAAAGCAAGAACCTTCAAACTTTTATTTTAAATTTACGTGACTGGCAAATGAATGAGTTAAAACCCGATCCCTTAAGTAGTCTCGGACTCATTCCTTATGAACCAGCCATCCCACTGATCCTGGGACAAATTAAAGCAAACTCTCCTGCAGCACATTCTCCTTTAAAACCAGGTGATAAAATTCTAGCGATCGAAGGCAAGCCGCTGAAAACCTGGGAAGAAGTCATTTTATTCATCGCGAAAAATCCAGATAAAAAGCTTGTCTTTCTTATTGACCGCGAGCATCACCAGCTGCTTTTTCCTGTGCAAGTCGGACATCAATGGAATTTACGCTTTCATAAGCAAGGTTTTCTAGGAATCGGTCCGAATTTTGAACTGCCTGATTATTTATTACAAAAGATACAATATAATTTTCTGTCTGCATTTTCTCATGCCGTTCAAGAGGTCGTCAACCTCAGTTATCTCAATCTATTATTATTTGGAAAATTAATTACTCACAAGCTATCGCTCTATAGTTTAGGTGGCCCGCTTACTATTTTTCAAACTGCCGGCTCTGCTTTTCTGTATGGTCTGCTTTCCTTCCTGGGTTTTCTTGCCTTTTTGAATGTTGCCCTCGGCATTATCAATATTTTTCCCATTCCCGGCCTAGATGGCGGTCATCTTCTCTTCCAATGCATCGAAGCCATCATCAGACGTCCCCTTTCCCTGCCCGTTCAGGTCTTTTTTTATCGCCTCGGTTTTATTTTTATCCTCTTCTTTTTAGCTCAAGCACTAACGAATGATTTGCTGAGATTATGGAATTAATTCTGCTGTATAGGTTACGTAATTCGTTGATGAAGTGTATAAACTTTACGCTTCATTAAGGAATATATTCATATAAATCCGTTCACCCTGAGCTTGTCGAAGGGTGAGCTTGTCGAAGGGTGAGCTTGTCGAAGGGCGCCTCT
>CAYXNR010000088.1:0-4888 GCA_964466595.1 uncultured Coxiellaceae bacterium
GCTTCTCCTGCTGGTGGTCTTGCTGCTGCTCTTTTTGCTGCTGTTTTTGTTGCTGCTGTTGCTGTTGAGCCTGTTGTTGCTGTTGCTGCTCTTGCTGTTGTTCTTGCTGTTGCTCTTGTTGTTGCTGTTGCTGCTGCTGCTGTTGTTGTTGCTGCTCTTGCTCTTGTTGATGCTGTTGTTGTTCTTGCTGTTGTTCTTGCTGTTGCTGCTGCTGCTGCTGTTGTTGATCCTGTTGCTGCTGCTGATCCTGTTGTAGCTGTTGATTGGCCTGTTGAGCCTGGGCTGATGGTGAAGTATTCACTTCTGTCTGCGTCGCTTTTTTTTCTTCTTCGTATTGGGCAGTTTGAAGGGCCGTCTCTCTTGCTTCTCTCTCTTGTGCTGCTTTTGCTTGTTCTGCTGGATCTTTTTCTTCCGGATCTTGTATTGTAGCTTCTTGTACCTCTTCTGGTTCATCATCTTGTACTCCTGCTTGTAATATGGTTGCTTCCTTTTTAGGCTTACCTTGTTGAGCCTGCTGTGGCTGTTCCTGTTCTTTCTGCTCTTGCTGTGTCGGGGGTGGCGCATTCACTTCTACCTTCGCATCTGCGGCTTGTCCTGCTTCCTTAGGTAATTCTTCTGGCGTAGCTGCTTCTTGTTCCACTTCGAAAGAAGGAGGATCGTCGGATTCTACTTCTGGGTGACTTCCCGATTCATCGAAAGTAGATGGATCATCATCATGTTCTTCGGGTGGTGGCTCATCCTCAGGTGCTTCATCTTGTGCTGTTACAGTTGTTACAGTTGCTTCAGTTTTTTCATTTGGTTGCTCTACCACTAGCTGTTCCTGTTGCTTTGTCTCTTCCTCTTCTGGTGGTAGCGGAGGCGGAGGCACTGGTTCAGTGTTATCTGGCGGAGGCGGAGGCGGAGGCGGAGAGGCTGTTGTTTGCTTACTTTCTTCTACTGCTGCTTTTTCTGCTCCCACCGCTTGCTTTTTCTTTTTCTTTTTCTTTTTATTTTTCTTTTTTTCTGGTGGAGGCGGCGGAGGGACTGCTTCATTTGCTTCTTTCTGATCTTGCTTTTCTGGCGGCGGTGGAGGAGGTGGTGGTGACGAAGGTGAAGGCGCTGTCTTTACTTGATCTGGCGCCGCATTATAAGAATCCACATAACCTTTTGACTTGTTCTCATTTTTTTCGATACCTAGATCTAGATTTCCATTTAAATATGCACCGGCTAAATAATGCATCGCACCTTTATTCCCTGAGTCAGCTGCAATATGTAAATAAGCAACTATTTTTGATTTTTCTATAGCTTGTTTCTCAGCTGGTAGTTTTGGTAAACCTTTAATCGCTTGCTTACAATATTTATATGTTGCCTTTGGATTCATTAATAGTTGGTATTCCTTCTTGCTTTCCTTAATACTGTTAGTTAATTCCCGGGTAAAATTATCTCGATAATCAGCTCTTTGGTTATTTGCCTCCTTAAGGAAATCGTTGCCAGCAGTTTCAATTGTTTTGGCTATCGTGAGTTGTAATGTAGGGTTAAAATTTGTTTTGAAGTTAATTTCATCTTTTTTGATGGTGGCAAATTCTTCAAATTGGGATTTCAAGTCGGGTAATTCAGCATTGTCAAGGGCATTCATGATGCATCGATTCAAGCTCTTGACTATTTCTGTCTTATTTTCCTTTTCATCAAGAGAAGTAGGAGGACCTATTTCCGCCTCTTCTTCCTCTTCTTTTGCCTCTTGAAGGACTTGCAAATGCTTTTGATAAGGATTGTTCTCATCCACCTCTGAATCTGTATCTAGTAGTGCTTCCTTTATCTTTTTCAAATTCTCATTTATTCCATCAAAGGGCTTTAATTCGCTGAACACGGAATCCTCTTCCGCTGAGGATTTTTTTTGAGGAAAATATGTTTTATCTGCATCAGTATAGTCCTTTTCGAATTTTTTCGCTTGTTGATAGGCAGTATCAAATTTTTGTATTAAATCAGATAATTGATCTAAATCCCTAGCGATTTTAATTTCACTTTCCAGTGTCGTCATTTCATTGACATATGAATCAACCTTTTCTCTAGGCTTGAGTTCCTGAAAGGCTGTAGCGATCTTTTGACGTGTTTTTTCTAAGTCTGATTCAAAGCCTTTTATTGTTTCTTCCTTGGTTTTTCTTTTTCTTAATCTATTTTCTGTTTTAAAAAACTCTTTTATGTGAGAAGTGCCTTTGCTTAAGCGAGCATCAGGAAGCATGTTTAATTCCTTGAAGCTGGCTTTTGCTTCTGTGTAATTCTGATGGGCTTGTTTTAATTCCTCAAGGGAGGGGGAGGGACTAATAGCGCTCTTTATTTTCGATAGGTGTTTTTCTTTAAATATGTTTAATTTTTTCTCAAACGTTTTTTTATCTGCTGCTTTTCTTTCTGTTATCTCGTTTACTAAGTGGCGTTTTATTTTTTTTCCTAACTTACACTGTTCTGTCGTAAGAATAATTGTTCCCGGTTTTTCCGGAGGAACCCCGCAAATTTCTTCGATACTTTTTGTGATAGCTTGAGATATTTTTTTTAGTTTGATATCGTCGTTATCTTTTATTGGTAGCTCAAGCTCTATTTTATTTTCATTATTGACGCTAATTGTAAAACTTTTTTGGAATTCAGTGCAAAGGTCCTGATTTAGCTTCTTTTGTAGTGCCTCCTCAATATTTTTTTTAAGTGCTTCAGCGGCTAAGACTGCATTTTTTTGAAGTTCTTCAGCGGCTAAGACTGCTTTTTCTCGCTCATTTTCAGGTATTTGAACTTGTCCCGCTGCTGGTGCCCGCTCCTCTTCTTCTTGTTTTTTCTCTTCCGCGAGCTGTTCTTTTTGCTCCGCTTGTAGTTGGGGTGGCTCTGGTGGTGCTGCTGCCTTCAGTTGTTCTGTTAGCATTTGGTTAAATACTGCAAAATCAGCTTTTTGAAGTTCAGTTGGTTTTTTGGATTGAATATGTTCCTGAAACGACTCTTGGATAATACCCTTTAAATGGGGTGAATCGGGAGAAAATATTAAATTTAGGGCAAGCTGTCCATTGTTATCGATATAGGCTTTTGCTTCGTTGACCGAATCAGAAAAGTTAGCAGCTGCCAGAGCTTCTGCTATACCGGTATTCAGCCGATTGACTGCTTCTCGCTCTGCAGGATTTGTTTTCTCTCGTCGAAGTGAAAGAAGAAGTTTTGTATGTGATTTGTTTAATTTATCTTTTCTCGGAGGAGGCCTTCCTGAATCCAGTGATTCTTTTACTTTTTGCAGGCTCTTATTTTCTTCCCCATACAATTGAAAATCTTTTTCTGTGGATTTAAGAAATTTTGTGGTGTCGTGATCGAAGGGATGATCTATGTCTTGGTGAAAGTATTTCTCTTTCATGGCCTTGTAATGGTTTATTGTTTCATTGCATTCCTTATAAGCGGTATCAAAGGCTTTAACTAAGGGATCAAATTGAGCTAAGTCTGCTTTTTTAATTTTTCCTTTCAGTTTTCTCATTTCCTTAAGCTGTTCAGAAATTATTTTTTGATAAGCACCATCAAGATCCTGCAGTCTTTCTTTGATATTTTCCTGTTTAGTTCTTAATGTAGATGCAAATGCCTTATTTAATTCAGCATCTTGTTCTCGGGCTTGTTTATTTTTTTCTTCTGCAGTTTTCTCTAATCGCACTAATTGTTTTTTGTGCAACTTTCTAGATTCTTTTGTAGATAATTCTCGTTCACTTTGTGGTGGAGGAGAGAAAGATGGTGTTTCTTTTGATTCTTTAAGACTGGCTAGTTTTTTAATGGATGGGTTTGGTTTTAAAGTTTTTACCGATAAGCTGGAATTAACTTCATTTCTTAATTTTTCATACGCTGCCTGTGTTTTTGCATAGTCTTCCTCGTCTTTTTTAAATTCCTCGATTACTTGAATTGGATTGACTGGGTTGACAGGTTCTTTTTTATTGTCGTCTTCTTCGTAAGTCTTTTTTTGAAGAGCTGCAAAAAAGGGTTTTTTCTCTTTGTCTTTATTGTTTTCTTCAATAGAAGCTTTGATGAGACTCTGTTTTTCGAATTCCGCTATTTTAGCTTTAAGATCTACATCACTGTCATGGATTTTAGCTTTTATATTATTAACTAAATTCGTTTTCATTGCTTCTAATTGTTTTTTCTCTAGCTTTAGAAAAGCTTCTTCTTTGATAGTAATCGTATCTGTATTGTTTTTAGGGATCAGCTTTGCCTTTTCAAGAGTCTCTCTAATAGCCAAAGCTGTTTTCTCTGTGGCAGAGTCAACCCCATATAGAGGCAAGCTAATAACTACCTCTCCATTGACTGGATTATGAATACTAAAGAATTTTTTGTTCTCGGGGTTCTCGGGTTCAATAAAATCCTTGCAAAACTCCTCCTCAAGTGTTTCCTCAAGAGCAGCGTTTATAGCTTCCCGTATTTTTTTAACGCGCTCGCTTGGATCGACAGCTGGTTTCGGCATTTTCAACCCTCATTTTGTATTTATAGCTATTTGTTTTTATTTAAGTATAGCAAAGGAAATTTTAATGGTAGGGTGGCGAGGAAAAAGGCGAGGGGATTTTGGTATGCTCAAAAAATCATAGGCTTAGCACATTCTCCAGGCGTTGTTGGGCAAATTAATCAAAGGATTGTCGTCGCTGTATAGGTTACATAATTCGTTGATGAATTAAGGGTGAGCTACCCCATAAGATGTTGCATCAATAAATTATTTAATTCATTATTCATATAAACCCGTTTCATATAAACTAAACCCGTTATTCATATAAACCCATTCGCCCTGAGCTTGTCGAAGGGTGAGCTTGTCGAAGGGCCTCTAAACAAAACAAAGAAATAGAGAAATGTCATGTTTGAGTATATCTTTTAAAATACGCAGACCAGAGTTACTACACTGCTCATACAGCTAACC
>CAYXNR010000089.1:0-4774 GCA_964466595.1 uncultured Coxiellaceae bacterium
TTTTAAAAATAAGACTTGTGTAGATACCAATGTAAAAGCATGCTGTCGCCGTTGAAGACCTGGATGCCGGCTAAAAACATGCCGGCATGACAGCAACAGTACAGCAACAGTAGTTAATTAAAAATGTCTTCTCCAGCTTGCTTGAGGGGGAGGAACTTGGCGTAGAAGATAGCTAGGCTTGGCCTTAGCATCATAAAGAGCCAGCTCTGTCACCACTTGGCCATTTTGATGAATATGAACAACTTGACCTGTTCGTGCTGCCTTTTGATAAATATTTTCTTTAATCTTGACAATCATAGCATTGATATTTTTGAACTGAAAATGCCGATTAGCGGGCAGCTTGTCTCTCAGTTCTATCAAATTCATTAAGGGTGTCATATGAGAACGATTTTTTCGTAGCGGATCAGCCCCATGAGCTAGAAGTGTATCAATGACCGCTAATTTTTTTTGTAAAGAAGAGCTAGGTACTTGAATGAGGATATTGAGCGGCGTATTTAAATCTGCGTCTAGCGGATCGACCTCCGCTTTTTTGGCATTAAGCAAATAGCTGACTATTTCATTGCTTTCTGCATAGGCGCCCCAATGAAGCGCTGTTCTACCAGTCTCAGGACCGGCTTCATTCACATCGATCCCTTTTTCTCTGCATAAGATCCTAAACTTGCAAAAATCACCTTCAAAAGCCGCTTGGCGTAAAGGTTGCAAGACTGCAACACTCTCTCTTAAGTCTCTCATCCCTGTCTCCCGATCGTTGTCCTGGTTCTGAATACAACTCTCGGAATAATAGTATATAAAAATTATAGCTGGATGCCAAGTTTCTCGATACGCGATATACTAGAGACAATTTTGAGGATTGATATTGATGACTTCCTTTACTCTAGATACGAACCCAGCAGGCTATCAGATTCGGGGTTTCAAGCCCGGACAAATCCAGGTGAACGATCGGCTATTTCATTGCAGTCTGATTATTTCCCCTCACCAGTTAATTGAAAATTGGACGCCGACACAGGCTGCTGAAATCACAGCAGCAACACTAGCGGAAGCCGCCTTATTGCAACCAACCATCTTACTAATTGGTACAGGAGCAAAACAGCAATTTATTCCGCTGGAAATTTATGGAGAACTCCTAAACCAAGGAATAGGCGTAGAAATAATGGATACAGCCGCTGCTTGTAGAACTTATAATGCGCTTACTGCGGAAAGCCGCAAAGTCGTGGCAGCTTTGGTTTTAAAATAAAAGTTAAGGTCTGTTGACATTTCAGCCCTGTCATCTGAGCTTCAGCCCTATCATTTGAGCTTCAGCTCTATCATCTGAGCTTCAGCTCTATCATCTGAGCTTCAGCTCTATCATCTGAGCTTCAGCCCTATCATCTGAGTTTCCCCTGTCATCCTGAGCGAAGCGAAGGATCTCTATTACTTTTTAAACGTGGAAAAATTCTTGCTACCTTCACTCGATTTGCCCTCACCTCAATAATTTCAATGGGGTAACCGGCAATAAGCAAACCCGTACCCCTACGAGGCAAAGCTTCAAGATGTTCGATAATTAAGCCATTTAAAGTGCGTGGGCCTTCAACGGGCAGATCCCAATGAACAAGTCGATTAAATTCCCGCACGGGGATCATGCCATCGACCAGATAACTATCATCCGCCTGAAGCTGCATCATCTTTTCCAGATCACTCAAACCGACAGTAAACTCACCTACAATTTCTTCCAAAATATCATCGACTGTAATTGAACCCAGAATTTCACCATACTCATCGACAACAAAAGCCACCTGCTCTCGTTTTTCCTGAAAATTATGTAATTGAATATTCAAAGGCGTTTGTTCTGGAATAAAATAAGGCTCGTGCTGCAGAGAAAGCAGGTTTTCAAGCAGCAGTGTCTTATTTTTCAATAAAAAAGAAGACAAATCACGTAAATACAAAACACCTGTCAACTGATTGAGGCTTTCACGATAAAGCGGAACCCAATCCTGCTGTAAATCAGCTAGACGCGAATATAAGTCTGGCCATGGCTGAGCTAAGTCTAAGCCCGGGGTATAACGGCGAGAAATCATGACATCATTTACTGTTAATTTATTTAAATCGAGGATACCTAACAGCATCGATTGATAACGAGGTGGAATTTTTCCGGTAGTCTCATAGACAATCGTACGCAACTCTTCATGTGTTAGAGCTTCTGACATCAAATGGTTAAATTTCACCCCCAACAATCTTAACAAGCCATTAGAAACGACATTCACAAACCAAATTAAGGGATAAAAAACCTGACGCAGAACATAAATAGGAAAGGCGATAATGCGTGCTACACTTTCTGGATAAAGTACTGCTAAGGTTTTAGGCGCAGTCTCGCTGAAGATTAAAAAAACCAGGGTTAGTAAGAGGGTGGTTAAAACCACGCTCTGCTCGCCCCACAAATAAACACTGATAATGGTCATAATCGCTGAGGCAGCAATATTGGCCAAGGTACTCCCGACGAGGACAACACCTAACAAGCGATCAGGACGCTTCAGCAACTTGACAATCAGTAGAGCAGAACGTTTTTTGAGACGTGCTTGATGGCGTAAGCGATAACGATTAATAGCCATCATCGCAGTTTCCGCACTGGCAAAAAAACAGGAAATGACGATTAAAAAAACTAAAATGGCAACCAAAGTAGCTAGCTTTACCTCACTCAAATGAATTCCTCCAAGCCTTCGTTTCTCCCTAAAACATAACTTACAACAGCAAAAAGATCTATTTTTTCAAAGAGCAGCTAGTTCGATTCCGCCTTAAGCTTATTTAAAAATAGCTATTCTTACAGTATACTCACAGCGACAATTTTTAATAAATGGCTTATCTATGTTTACCCAGCTTTCCGAACGTTTAAATCGTGTTATTAAAAGCTTAACAGGCCAAGGCCGTCTCACTGAAGAAAATATCAAAAGCACCTTGCGGGATCTTCGCTTGGCACTCTTAGAAGCAGATGTGGCACTCCCTGTTATAAAAGACCTCATTGATCATCTCCAACAAAAAGCGCTTGGAACCGAGGTAGCTAGCAGTCTGACGCCGGGACAGGCCTTTATTAAACTAGTTCATGATGAGCTCGTTTCCCTCATGGGCGAGACTTGTGCTGAACTCAATCTTCATACAGAACCGCCTGCTGTCATCTTAATGGCCGGCTTACAAGGCTCTGGAAAAACCACTACGGTGGCAAAACTAGCTCGATGGCTGAAACAAATTCAGAAAAAATCAGTTTTAGTCACCAGTACCGACCTCTACCGCCCTGCTGCAATTGAACAATTACAGACCCTTGCTACCTCTGTAGAGGCAGAATTTTACCCCAGCCATCCTTCGCAAGATCCACTCAGCATTGCTAAAAATGCCATTCATACTGCCAAAACTCAATTTATTGATGTCGTCATCATCGATACCGCAGGACGCCTACACATCGATCAGGAGATGATGAGTGAGCTTAAACGCCTTCATGAGGGAATTCAACCGATTGAAACTCTCTTTGTCGTCGACAGCATGACTGGCCAAGACGCGGCGAATACAGCAAAAGCCTTTAACGAAGCCCTGCCCCTCACTGGCGTCATTCTCACCAAAACAGATGGTGATGCTCGAGGCGGTGCCGCCCTTTCCGTCCGCTATCTCACTGGCAAACCCATTAAATTTATGGGGGTTGGTGAAAAAATTGACAACATCGAAGCCTTTCATCCTGAGCGAGTTGCTTCTCGCATCTTAGGAATGGGCGACATCCTTAGCCTTGTTGAGGAAGTCGGACAAAAATTAGACCGTGAAAAAGCAGAAAAATTAGCTAAGAAAATTAAAAAAGGAAAATCCTTCGACTTAGCAGATTTTCGTGATCAGCTTCGAGAAATCACCAAAATGGGCGGCATGATGGGTATTCTTGGCAAATTACCGGGTATGAATCAAATACCCCCTGCTCTTAAAAATCAATTTGACGATAAACTCACCAAACGCTACATCGCCATCATCGATTCAATGACCCCGAAGGAGCGACGCTTTCCAGATCATATCAAGGGTTCGCATAAGCGTCGTATTGCCAAAGGCTCGGGAACTGAGATTCAAACCATCAATCAGCTTTTGAAGCAATTTCTTACCATGCAAAAAATGATGAAAAAAGCCTCCCAGGGCGGCCTCTTTAAAATGATGCGCTCCCTGCAAGGGAGACTACCGCCGGGCATGCTACCGCGATAAAGGGGCTTCTGTTATCGCGGGGGAAGGCAAACCCACTACCCATACCTTTGAAAAACCCCGGCCTTGCTGTATAGGTTACATAATTCGTTGATGAATTAAGGGTGAACTACCCCATAAGATGGGGCATCAATAAATTATTTAATTCATTATTCATATAAACCCGTTCATATAAACCCGTTCGCCCTGAGCCTGTCGAAGGGCATTCCTTTAAACCCGTTCACCCTGAGCTTGTCGAAGGGTGAGCCTGTCGAAGGGCCTCTAAACAAAGCAAAGAAATGGAGAAATGTCTTGGTTTTTTCTCAGGAATTTACAACTCGAGAAGAAGCTTTAGCTTCTGAAAGACAGATTAAAGGCTGGAGTCGAAAGAAAAAAGAAGCGCTGATCAAGAATGATTGGGAAGCGCTATCAGCTTATGCAAAAAATTACACTTCACACCCTCGATGAACAGAGGCGCCCTTCGACAAGCTCACCCTTCGACAAGCTCACCCTTCGACAAGCTCACCCTTCGACAAGCTCAGGGCCTGAACGCTCCCCTCATAAGGGGATTAAAAATCAATAAGTTATTTAAAAGAAT
>CAYXNR010000090.1:0-4695 GCA_964466595.1 uncultured Coxiellaceae bacterium
CTTGTGTCATGTGAAGACTTGACCCCTTCCTATGCTTTCACAGGAACCTGGTTTTGGAGTGCTACCGGAAAAACAAAGGAAACAGCAGAGAAGGTTTGTATGCGGATGGAAAAGCTAAGCGAATCTTATCTACGGCAGTCCTTTTCTCGCTAAAAATTTCCCTTCCCTAGCTTCGTTTCGCAAGCTCAACTGCGTAGCCTAAGTAAGTAGCTGGGGTGAGCGCCAGCAGTTGTTTTTTAATCTCCTCCGGTAAGGCTTGTGCTTTGATAAATTGATGGAGGAGTGCCTTCGTGACGGGGCGTCCTCTTGTGAGGGCTTTGAGTTTTTCGTAGGGTTGATCAATGCCAAAGCGTCGCAGCAAGGTTTGGATAGGTTCAGCCAAGACTTCCCAATGTTTTTCTAGATCAGCTTCAAGAACTTCGACATTTGGTGTAATTTTTTGTAAGCCACGATAAGTGGATTGATAGGCTAGTAGCGAATGGGCGAGGGCAACGCCTATATTGCGTAAGACAGTTGAATCAGACAAATCGCGTTGCCAGCGCGAGATGGGAAGTTTATTCGACATGTGATCTAGTAAGGCATTGGCAAGACCTAAATTGCCTTCCGCATTTTCAAAATCGATGGGATTGACTTTGTGCGGCATGATGGAAGAGCCAACCTCCTTAGGAGAGGCTTTTTGCTTGAAATAATCTAAAGCAAGATAACCCCAGAGGTCTCGGTTAAGATCGATGAGAATGGTGTTGATATGCGCGAGGATAGAGAAGAATTCAGCGAGATAGTCGTGGGGTTCAATTTGTGTGGTGTAGGGATTCCAAACCAGACCTAGCTTAGTAATGAAATTTTTGCTGATTTTTTGCCAATTCACCTTGGGATAAGCGCAGGCGAGAGCATTATAATTGCCAGAGGAGCCATTTAACTTACCTAAAATGGGGGTGCTAGCAAGGCGTTCGACTTGTCGTTTCAGCCGTGCGCTAAAATTGGCTATTTCCTTACCGACAGTGGTCGGGGTAGCTGCTTGCCCATGTGTTCGAGAAAGCATGGCTTGAGCAGCATAGGTGTGGGCAAAACTCTGTAATTCCCTAAGGAGTTTAGACAGGGTGGGCAGGAGGCATTGCTGTTGAGCGGTGTGAAGCATGAGACCATAGGCTAAATTATTAATATCTTCCGAGGTGCAGCCAAAATGAATAAATTCGCTAAGCGCAGCTAATTCTTTATTGTCGGCGATCTCTTCTTTGAGAAAGTATTCAACAGCTTTGACATCGTGATTGATGTCGGCTTCAATTTTTTTAATGCGCGCGGCTTCTTCTTCCGAAAAATTATCGATGAGCTTGTTCAAAATAGCTTGGCTACGAGCAGAAAGAGGTGGAAATTTAGGTAAATGAGCCTCTTTTGCCAGCACTTGCAACCAGCGGATTTCTACAATAAGACGAAATTTGATTAGGCCATATTCACTAAAAATAGGCCGCAGAGCTTGCACTTTTTCATGATAACGGCCATCTAAGGGCGAAATAGCGGTAAGTGAGAATTTTTCCACGGCCAAGTAATCCTATGTAGTGAAGATTTCATTATAAAATCTAAACCAGGATAATGTCACTGCTTCTCTAGAATAACCCCGCCACCTAAACACAGCTCTCCCTCATAAAATACGACGGACTGCCCTGGGGTGACGGCTCGCTGCGGTTCTTTAAAGTGAACGCGAAAATGGTCTTGGTCTGCTTTTTCAATGACACAGACCTGATCTGCCTGCCGATAACGGGTTTTAGCTTTGCAAGGAAGCGGAAAAGAAGGCGCTTTTGTTCCAATCCAAGAGATTGCTTTCGTGAAGAGTGTTTGGGTATAAAGCTTGGGGTGTTGCTGACTTTGAGCAACAACGAGGGTATTGCGTTTCAGGTCTTTGGCAATAACATACCAGGGTGTTTCTTTTTTATTCTTTAGGCCGCCGATTTTTAGCCCCTGTCTTTGTCCGAAGGTATAAAACATGAGGCCCTCATGCTGTCCAAGGATTTCTCCTTCATCCGTTTCAATATTTCCCGGCTGAGCCGGCAGGTAATTACTTAAAAAAGCTTTAAACGGCCGTTCTCCGATAAAGCAAAGACCGACACTATCTTTTTTGGCATGGGTAGCTAAGCCTGCTTTTTTGGCCAGCAAGCGGACCTCGGATTTATTTAAATGTCCGACTGGAAAGAGGCTAGCTGCTAGTTGCTCTTGATTTAAACTATGTAAGAAATAACTTTGATCTTTTTGTGGATCAGCTCCTTTAAGCAGCTGATATTCGCCTTTCTGTTGCCGATTTTGGGCATAATGCCCTGTTGCGAGGAGTTCGGCGCCTCGTTGCTTAGCATAATGGAGAAAAACCTTAAATTTGATTTCTTTATTGCAAAGTATATCGGGGTTAGGTGTGCGGCCGGCTTGGTATTCATCGAGAAAATAGCTAAAGACTTTTTCCCAATACTCTTCAGAAAAATTGATGTGATGTAATTCAATTTGTAGTTTATCGCAAACTGCCTGTGCATCTGCGTAATCGGCCTCACTGGAACAAAAAGCCTGGTTATCTTCTTCCCAGTTTTTCATAAAAGCAGCTTCAACATGATAGCCGCTTTTTTTAAGCAAAAGAGCGGCAACAGAGGAGTCTACTCCTCCGGAAAGGCCGACCATGATTCGTTTCTTGGTTTGAGTCATGTAAGCTGAAGTAAATTGAGAATGAAAGTACAGCAATTCTAGCGCTAGAAGGGCTGTTTAGTAAGAGATTTCGCTTAGGCAGTAAAAGAGTTAGAATTGTCAGCTATTTTACGAGTAATATCTTCGCCGCCATAGACAATAGCTAAATCGTTTTTTTGGTTTTTTAAAGCGGATGAGGCTTTAGGTGATTTCAAAATCTTCGGGGCTAGGGTTTTAAAATCCTGCTCAGCTCCTATTCCTGCAAATGCAGGTAGGTTGAGTACTAGAGCAGCAGCCACTGCTAGTAACAACTTCTTCATAATTTAATCTCCTCAGAATGTACAAAAACTCAACAACATTATATCGAAAAAGGGCTGCTTAGTCCAATGTTTAGAGGGATAATTTGTGCTTTTTTAAAGCGTCGCTTTAAAAGTGGTAAAATAATGCACATACTTGTTTTTATTCATTATTAGTAGCGGAAGGGGGAGATTTTTTTTATACTCTCACTTCATGCCGACGTAGCTCAGTTGGTAGAGCAACTGATTCGTAATCAGTAGGTCAGGTGTTCGATTCACCTCGTCGGCATGAGAATAATCAAGTAGTTACAGATATAGACTGATCAATAATAGATCAATTAATTTTAAGACGTTCCTATAAACGTTCCTGAGAGCGTGGTGTTAGGGATGTATTATAATAAATTCGGTAGTGAGTAATTATTAGGTAAAAATGTGATGACAAAACAATTAAGAAAATCATCAGCCGGATTAGTACGAACGGCTGCTAGGACACTGAATAACCCCAGGGCTAGTTTTAGAGCAAAATCAAATGCTGGAAAAGTACTAGCCAATCAAACAGCAAAAATTCGCACTATCAAGCCTGCACCTAAAGTAGGTAGTATTAGCCGTTCAGTTGCTAGACATGCCGCTAGAATCGTTTCTGCTTCACGAAAGAAGTAAGGTCTTAGTAAAATGTTGCCTAATAGTTATTCATTCAATGTTTTTATAAACTGCCCCTTTGACAAAGAATATCTCCCGCTAATGAATGCCATGGTGTTTGCAATATATGACTGTGGGTATACGCCTCGCTGCGCTCTTGAAGAAAATAATAGTGGTAATGTAAGAATTGATAAACTTGAAAAGTTGATACGCGATTCAAAATTCGGAGTTCATGATCTTTCTCGAGCAGGGTTAGATATAGTAACAGGTCTCCCGCGATTTAATATGCCTCTGGAGCTTGGTTTTTTTCTGGGGGCAAAATTTTTTGGTAATCGCCAACAGAAAGCTAAGAATTGTTTGATTCTTGATTCCGATCAGTATCGTTATAGAAATTCTATTTCTGATATCGCTGGGCATGATATTCATTCGCATAACGCTGATGTAGAGCAATTAATTAAATTGATTAGAAATTGGCTTCATGATGCCGCTAGAGGTGAAGCAAAATTACCTGGCGGTGTTGAAATGGTGCGTAGGTTTAATAAATTCAGAGCTGATTTGCCAAAAATGTCTGAAGTGGCTAAGAAGGATGTTGATGAGCTAACGTTTCTTGACCGTTCAATGTTGATATCTTCGTGGCTTGAAGAAAATCCACAATTTCCATAGTCGGTATTGCTTAAAAGTTGAGGTTCAATTGCCGCTTTTATCAAAGACCTCTGCTGCTATACGTTAATTACTATGACAGAGAATATTTGACGGAGGGTGATAGCCCTACGCTTGGGCTAGTGCTGTGTACTAAAATGAGATCACTAATAAAACAAATCGTTTTTTGTACTTTTGGGACACTCCTTGAATGGTATGACTTTTCATTATTTGCAGCTTTAGCGCCAATTATTGCTGAAATATTCTTCCCTCACAGTAATCATTTTTCTGCCATGATGTCGACTTTTGTTGTATTTGCCTCGGGGTTTATTATGCGCCCAATAGGTGCTATTTTCTTCGGCCATATGGGCGATAAAATGGGTAGAAAATCTACGCTTCTAATGACTATCCTCATTATGGCTATATCTACTACTGCTATAGGGTTGATACCGACAGGTTTAAC
>CAYXNR010000091.1:0-4668 GCA_964466595.1 uncultured Coxiellaceae bacterium
AGCGTGATTTTGCATAGCTATAGCTCAAAAGGCAATCTGGTATTTTTTAGTCTATTATAAGTGGTAATTTGATTTGGAAATGCTTAGTAATGCTGGTGTTTGGCCATAATGGTTTTTTATCTATAAATTTATCCATGGTTAAACTATCTGTTTTATAAATGCAACTTCATGCCCTCATGAGAGGCAATAAATCCAAGTTTTTTATAAAACTCGAAGGCATCTGGCCTTTTTTTATCTGTTGTAAGCTGAACGACGTGGCAACCTTCTTCTTTCGCTTTATGGATTGCCCATTCTAGCATTGCCTTACCAATACCTTTGCCGCGAACAGATTTATCTGTGCGCACTGCTTCTATTAGAGCACGTTTGCCACCTTGATATGTCAGGTAAGTGATGAAGCTAAGCTGTAAGGTGCCAACAACCTGGTTATCTAACTCGGCAACTATTAAAAAATTATTTTTATCTGAATTGATTCGGTCAAATGCCGTGTAGTATTGTGATGGCAATGGTTCTTTATATTGCTCACGGGCTACACCTAAAGGGTCGTCTGCGAGGAGGCGTACGATATGGGGGACATCGATACGGGTTGCTTTTCGAAAATGAATATTCATAAATATGAACCTCTACTCCAATATTCTGTTTTGACGGAGGATGCATCCAATCTTAATGCTGCAATTTTATTTAAATCCATCTATAAATATTTTTCTAGGGCAGAACGCAGTATTGTCCCTCATGAGTTTGACCCCTTTCTTTTTTAGAGAAAAATATACCGCTCAACAAAATATAATTTGAATAAGTAGTCTCTGCCCCTATAAGAGAAAAATAAATTTCCATTTCTTTCTAACAAAGAGCAGGCCACTCGAAAATTAGAATCTTTTCCCATTAATAAAGCCTTCCTTAAACCCACAATACGTTTGGCTCTGATCTGGATTGCTATTCGGTTTAGAAAGAAATCGGAAGGGTGCGTTTGATTTTTTCACGTCTTTTTTTATTGCTGAGGCATGTGCAACATCTTTAACTTCTATCGAATTACTGCTATTGACCTGTAATTTAGGTGTTGGAACAGTTTTTTCTTCACTAAGAATACTGTGAGGCATGATCTGTTCGAATTTTTTGCAAATTTCGATATTATTATTCTGGATATCATGAATATATTGTTTACAAAAACTAATCCAGTCTGCTTCGTTTAAAACAGTTACTCCTTGATCAGCATTATTAAATTTAGCACAGGGCCTTGGTAATTTGCCGTGAGTTAATTCATCGTTCCAATAAAAATAAATTTCATCAGCAAAACTAAAATAAATATCAAACCGTTTGGGAAAATCTTTCCCTTTGCTAATAACATCGTTTGGATCAGCTTGAACAAAAGCTTGTTCTCTTTCACGTCGCGAAATAGCTTGTTTTCTAGTTTCATCTTGGCTATAGCATAAGAGTAAGACAATGCGATAATCCAATGCTTTTATTCTCTGATATAAAGATAAAATATGGGGACTCGTTGAGGTGGTTCCGTGAGCAAGTGAATATCGCTGTCCAAAAGCAGCTTGTAACACTTCATGGCAAATATAATTAGAAGCGCCTCTCCACTTGTCATAAGCATGCTTTAAAGCTGCATAATTTGAACTTGCAACAGCAAAATCAAAATTTGTTAATGATTTTCTATATGTAAAATTCATATTCTTCAATGATACTTGATCTGGATCAGCATAAACGTAACTATCTAACTTATGTTCTTTCAAGAAGGCTTCAAGAGTAGTGGTTTTTGAAGCGCCAGGGCCTCCTGCCGTGGCCAGGTAAACGGGCTTTTCAAGCTCCCCATTTGGTTTTGCGGTATCAAAAGTAATTGCTTCTACTATTTTTAAATCTTTTTTAATGGTTTCTTTTTCTTCATGAGAATAACCGTTTAAGAAATTTTCTATAAACACCCTTTCGAACATAATCGCACCTCAGGTTTGTTAGTTTTTATAGGCTCTGCATTTTATTACTAATCAGTAGTCTTTGCCATAGAAGATGGGCCAAATAATTGCATTACAGCCCAAGCTCGGCGCGCTTACACTTATGCGTAAAAAATACCATTAACCTCCCATTTTCTCTATTATTTTTAAGGCCACATTTTCATTAAAGCGCTCACTCGCCTCAATATACTCCATCACCGTGTTGACTTGTTTCCACCGTCCTTGACGCATAATAGCAGCCAAATTAGCGCCTATTTGGCTGGCATTGGTCGCAAGCCCTCGTCTTAAGCTATGGCTGCTTAATTGCTGGATGTGGGAAAGTCCGCAAGCCTCGGCATGTTTTTTAAGAATATAGTTAACGGAAAGTGGCGTTAAAGCTTTTTCCTTTAACTTTTCCCCTTTTTTAATTTCACGAAAAAGGGCGCCTTGTTTGATGCCACTTACTTCTAGCCATTCTTTGATGGCATTCACAGGACATAGTAAGCCTTTCCCATAGGGTAGAGCACAATATTGCCCTTCATGAATTTGATCTGTTTTAGAGGAGGGGATGAGTATGTCGATGCCTTCTTCTTTCCAATTTAAGTGTTCTACCTGGATTGCTACCAACTCCGAACGACGAAAAGCGCCAAAGAAGCCGACTTGGAGGAGGGCATTATCGCGGAATGCGGATAAGGTATTACTTTGTACAAGATACTTTACGATCAAAAGTAAATTCTCAACGCTTAGAGGATGTGCTTTTTGCTTAGGCTTTCCATGAATTCGGGTAATACCGACCATTGTTTTCTGGATAGCAGGGTGGTCGCTTGGATCGGGGAAGCCCTGATAGCGATGCCAGTGTTTTAAAGCGATGAGACGCCTGCCGAGGGTACGAGCATTGAGTGTAGGCGCATAGTCTTGCAAGTAGGCAGCGATTAGCTCAGGGGTTGCAGGTAATTTCCCGCCCCAGGTTTCAAAGTGTTTGAGATCAGAGCGATAGGCTTTGCGGGTGTTGTCACTCGTGGCTGCTTTGATATAGGGATTGCTGATCCACGTTGAAAGAGAGCGGTTTTCTTCATTACCTAATAGAGGATCTTGGCCTGTTTTTGGTAGCTTGAGTTCCATGCTTCCTTCCTTTTTGAAATCGTTGATATCCTGCATTTCATCCCATAATACGATAGCCAGTGTGCCTCTATCAATAAAACAATCGATAAATGGGATTATCGATTCTAATAAATTTATTATATATATCATACACATAAAAATAAAAAGGGTGTTATTTCTCTTGACAAAACATTAAAATAAAGTAATCATTAACATTAAATATAAGTAATTGTTATCCGTAAAATCAATAAATCGAGAATAGCTATGCCGACAGAGGCCGTCACTTCTGCTTTGTTAAGAGTACGAACGGTTGCCGATAACAAAAAAGCACATATTATTCAGTCTGGCGAAATGTCACGTGCTGACCGGGAGGTTTTACTGGCAACAGGATGGCTTCAAGAAATCATGAGAGGCTGGTATATGTTAGTTCGTCCCGACGTTGCAACGGGTGATACTGCTGCATGGTATGCTAATTTTTGGGATTTTGCACGTTTATATCTAAATGACCGTTTTGGTGATATGTACTGTTTATCTGCAGAATCATCGCTTGATTTGCATATTGAAAATCCGACTATTCCAAGACAAGTGATCGTAATAACCAAACAAGGAACCGCCTTAAGGTCCCTCATGCATGGCACCTCACTCATGATCTATGCTGATGCTAAAAATTTTCCGGAGGAAATTACTCAAATAAAAGGTATAAGGGTGATGAGCTTAGCCTATGCCTTATGCAAAGCATCACCTACTTATTTCCATAGTAACTCTCGAGACGCAGAGCTTGCTTTACGATTGATTAAGTCACCCGCTGAAATTAGCCGGGTCATTATTCAATACAACTTCAAAACCGCCGCGGCACGTCTAGTTGGAGCTTATCAATTTTTAAATGACTCACAAACTGCACAAACCATTAAAAATGATCTGGCAACGGTTGGTATTCTCGTTAGTCTCAATAATCCTTTTCAAAAAACAACGGTGCCCTTATTAACAACAACACGCTTAAAATCACCCTACAGTGGCCGTATTCATGCCATGTGGGCTGAGGCTCGTGATACTGTTATAGCCCATTTTCCAGTATCATCGGGGCTACCAAAAAAAACAGATGAATACCTGCATAGAGTCGATGAGATCTATCAGTATGATGCTTATAACTCCCTTTCAATAGAAGGCTATCAAGTTTCACTTGAATTAATTGATCGAGTGAAAAGTAAAAAATGGAACCCTCGTGAGAACGCACAGGATCTTGATATGAGAAATGCCTTGGCTGCCAAAGGATATTTTGATGCCTTTCAACAGGTCAAACAGAGTGTTTCACGGATTATTCATGGGGAAAATGCTGCACATATTATTAAAGAAAATCTGCAACAATGGTACCAAAGTTTATTTGGCCCTTCAGTCCAAGCAGGCATTATTCCTCCGGAATCTTTGTTTGGGTTTAGAAATGATCGTGTTTATATTCGCAATTCAAGACATTCCCCACCACCCAAGGAAGCCGTCGTTGATGCGATGGAAGCTTTTTTTGATTGTTTAATAAATGAATCGCATCCTGGCGTCAATGCGGTACTAGGACATTATTTTTTTGTTTTCATCCACCCCTATATGGATGGCAATGGACGTATTGCCCGTTTTATAATGAATGCCT
>CAYXNR010000092.1:0-4087 GCA_964466595.1 uncultured Coxiellaceae bacterium
CTCCAGGAAGGTTTAAAGTCAATAAATCCGCCATCATGCCGCAGGGCAAAGAACAGACAACGCTATGCGCTTGGATATATTGCCTCAACAAAGACTGAAATATCGCAAATCGCTGCCTCGTTGCCAAAATTACAGGAGTTCTTTCTATCAGATATTTTTCAGTCGGCGAAGCGCTTAAATGATTATTAAACCCGAGAATAACATACCAAGTCCAATAACCACTGATCGACGACTTATTCTTAATCAAAAACCGTCCCAACTCAAACTCTGAAAGCGCATCAAGCGTTTTTAGCAATTCAGCCTTCTTTCCAGGATTATCTTTAAATTCATTTTCCAAGCGTTCTTTTATCAATTGAAATTCATGCGAAATATCCGCTTTACTTAATTTGTCAGGGCCTAGATGGGTCAACGAGGTAGAGGCAGTTCTTGTAGTTGACATGCTTTAATTCTCCAAAATTCTAAGTCGGGATAGCAAGAAAAAAGAAGGGGGCTGGTTATTTTTTGACTATTAAATTTTATATCTCCTTGATTACGTTGACGGATCCCTACGGAACCCGAACTCATGCTACCGCCATGAGAGGCAAGAGGCTCCATGACCGACATGATACCTTCAATTGCACCACGAGTGCGATTAAAATAATAGTGGTGCAATTGGTGCAATTAGGAACCCTACCTTAACTCAAGATAGGGTTCCCTTTACTACGATAACTCACGCTCAGCAAAAACCTTCATGGCTTCAACCAAAAAGCTTAATAATTTTGGATGAATATCATAATAAAATTTTACAAAATCAGGATGCGAACCATACAGTTGGCCAAGGCCGAGGTAACTTTCTTTTGTTGGCGTCCAAAAATTGCTGGTCAGCTGATAGTGCTTTTTAATTAATTTTTGTACTTTTGCTGATGAGGGCTCAAGATGGTCTTTTATGGCAGAAGCTAATTCAGCATAAATCGCATCAGCTTCTTGCTTGTTTTCTATCCATTGTTCTTTCTTCCAATTTTTTACTTTATCTTTGCAGCTATTGATCACATCTTCGCCAACACCGGAATCAATAAGGAAGTTTTCATAAAGTTTTTGTTTTTCAGCGTCAAACCCATGAAATATTTCTTCAAGTTTCATCATTTTTTCACCTCTTAAATGTGCAATGGTTTTATCAATGGTCTGGATCATTTGTTGTGAACGATCCAAACCTTGCTCAAGCCTTATCCGATGTGACTGTAGTGCCTCAATTTTATTGAAGTTGTCACTGTTGATAAGCCCTTGAATCTCACTCAGAGGCAAACCTAGCTCACGGTAAAATAAAATTTGCTGTAACATCAAGAGTTGCTCTTCTTCATAATAGCGATAGTTATTTTCGCCCTGATAAGCAGGCTTCAATAACCCAATCTCGTCATAAAAATGAAGCGTTCTAGCGCTAACCCCTGAGAGCTTTGCTAATTTACTTACTGTATAAGCCATATGGATTCCTCTTTGTGATCCATTACCACCCTAAGGTATGACCTAGCGTAAAGGTCAAGCGTGTTTATATTACCTTGAAAAACTACATCGCAGAGAGCGGATTTTGCAAACCAGATATAACGGAAATATTACGGAAACCGGTTAATTTATGGACGATTCAAATTATAACTATCTGATTAAACTTGCTGGATAGTTAAGTTCCTCCTTAGCCGAGCAGTTCGCAAGTTACGGCCTAAACGCTTAAGCGCATCCTCTACCGCAAAAGGCGGGGCCTGTAATAACTTGTTTTTTTGGCTCATTCACGCTCTCAAAAGCTAATTCAGTAAGATAAACAGCTCTTAAGAGCTTGTCATGCTGCACATTTGGGGTCAAGAGCTTAGGATATACTCATCTAAGCTTGACTATCTATCTATAAGTAGATAGAATTTCCAACATGAATAAAAATCAAGTGCGCGATAACATTCTAGATACCGCTCAGGCCTTAATCCAAACCAAAGGATATAACGCTTTTAGCTACCGTGATATTGCTGAACAAGTAAACATTAAAACATCGAGTATTCATTATTATTTTCCATCTAAAACAGATTTGGGCAAAGCTGTTGTTAAAAAACATCTTGATTCACTGGCTGAAGTTTTAAAACCGCTAATTCACAATGAAAAATTGAGTTCTCTTAAGAAATTAGGCTTAATTATCGATACGCTTGTTGCCAAAACCTATAGAAATAAGCAAAAAATGTGTCTTGGCGGGATGTTGGCTTCAGATACCCTCACTCTACCAGAACCTATACAAAAGGAAGTTCAACAATTTTTTACTCGCATAGCAAGTTGGTTTAAACAGTTACTGACAGAAGGTCTAACTAAAAAGGAATTTAAACTAGAGAAAAAGAATATTCCGGCAGAAACAATTTTTATTCTTTCGCTTTTTGAGGGCTCTTTGCTTTTAGCACGACTTTTTGAGGATGAGGAGTATTTGGCAGCCGCCAGGAGGCAAATTATGGCTCGCTTCACCATGGACTGATTTTTAATCTTTTATCTATCTTCTAATAGATAGTTTAACTTTAACTGAGGAGAAAACCATGAAAGTAGTTAACCCGCTATCCAAGAGCACCGCCATTAAATTAGGCTTACTGGTTAGCTTAGAAAGCAAGCCTGGGAAAGAGGCTGAAATCGAGCAGTTTTTACGTAGCGGCCTCGCTCTTGTTCAAGAAGAGCCTGCCACTACAGTATGGTTTGCCTTGCGTCTTGGCAAATCAACCTTTGGTATTTTCGATGCCTTTCCCGATGAAGATGGACGTCAAGCGCATTTAGCCGGTAAGGTCGCTGAAGCACTCTTTGCTAAAGCCCCTGATCTTTTTTCGCAAGCGCCTGTTGTAGAAACCCTTGAAATTTTAGCCTCCAAACTATCAGGCTAAAAAACCTAGAGTCGCGATCCACCACAAGATTTAATTGGGCATAATCTCAACCACCTATTTCATCTTGGCAAATCACGATGGAGACGATTATACTGATACACCCATGCTGTGAACCACAAAGGTCTAGAGCCTTTCGAGGCAGCCATAGATTTATACCTTTACCATTGGACGCAGCATGGCACTAAAGATTTTCTGGGGCGAGTATGCCAACGGGCTTACCTTCCAATCATTCTGATTGCGTAATGCCTAGACCCAGATGGGTGACCCCTTGGAGAAATTTCATGCTTATTTTTAAGATACCAAGTCCCGAAAAAATAATATTTAACACCATGCTTGAAGTTCGTATTTATGACATTAATTATGGCAATCATCTAGGACATGACTCTCTTGTGTCAATGCTCCATGAAACACGCGTTCGGTTTTTAAAGCATCTTGGATATAGTGAGTTAAACATCGACGGACTCGGTCTTTTAATGACGAATCTCATTGTCAATTATACGGGTGAAGCCTTCCTTGCCGATCTAATCTCAATAAACATTGGAGTTACTAACATCACTAAAACAACTATTGAGATCACATACCAAGCAGTAAATGGTAACACAAAAAAAGAAATTGCCAGGGGACTGACCACGATGGTATTTTTTGACTATAAAAAAAGAAGAGTAGCCAGAATTCCACAGAAATTTTTATCCGAGGTTAATGCTCTAAGTCCATGCGGCCAGCTTGGTCAATAGACATCATCAAAACATTCGAGTCAAATCTTGCCTTCAACTTTCGTTATAATATTAGCTATAATTGAGAGGTGAAGATTGAAGACAAGATTTGACCCCACATTTTTGCATTGGTCAAGCAGATGCACGGAAATCAATGTTAAACATACGAAGTTTTTTTCTCAACCATTTTTTCTTTTATTGCAAAAATCATGCTTCTTGGTACCATCTAGCCATTTTCAAACTCAAAAAGGGGTCAAGTGCCACCTTAATGTACAAAAAACTTGACTTTAAATTAAAGGTGGAAAGTTCTTGTGCCTTAAGGTGGCACTTGACCCCTTCGCCCCGCTATCATATTTTAATGTAAAAGCTCCAGAAATAAGCTAGAATCCCATTTTATTCATGCGTGACTGGTAACGGTCATTTTTTATAAAAAACAATAAATATCAATAAGTTGGTGCGTGACTGGGATCGGGAAAATATGAAAAACTGGGAAAAGAAAGCCTT
>CAYXNR010000093.1:0-4022 GCA_964466595.1 uncultured Coxiellaceae bacterium
GAGGAGCACATTCTTTTGGCTCTTCCTTAGGTTGGCATCTCGGTTTTCTGGGAGGGCATTTATGGCATCTTGGTTTTTTAGGAGGGCACTTGTCGCAGCTCGGCTTTCTCGGTTGGCACTTGTCGCAGCTTGGTTTTCGCTCAGGACATGTTTTGCATTCTTTGGGTGGAGATTCCGGTTTCGGAGGCGGGCATTCTTTCGATTCTTCCTTAGGAGCACATTCTTCTTGTGCAACGTGGCTGTTATCGACCTGTTCAGCAGAAATTTCAACAAGACCAGCAAAAGCTATTAAAACCGATAAAAGCACTAGCTTCTTCACAAGAAAACCTCTTTGAATATTTAATTTGTAAATATGAAAACACAATTATTAATACAATTCTTTTATTTGAATAAATAACATTTTACTTCTTAATGCACGAGATTTCGGCAAGAGACTGATTCTTTAAATAAAAAAGCCATGACCTGCATGCAGATCATGGCTAACAAACCTAAACACTTATAGTGCTGGCGGTACAGGAACTCCTAAGATAGTGCAAGCTCTTAAGCCCACCAAATAAGCGGCATAGCCTGTATTTCCATCAGGTGAATTTGGTAATACACCAAGATCGGCGATCATGAGGTTCTTCACACCGAAGACATGGAGATTTCCATCAACAACCCCAGTCGCGCTAGATGTCCCCATCCGTGTTGTGCCAAGAATGTGGTCTGCTACGCTAAGTCCATCTGGACTTTTCAGATATAAAAACAACAAATTTTCATTTCCTGCCATAAAAAATGCAGCAGGCGGCTGAACCATCATCCCACCGGCGGCCATCGTAGCATTATTCAATATTTTTCCTGCTGTTACCATCAAGTTAGCATCCGATCCATGATCTAGCCAAGGGGTGGCGCTAGGATCATCCGTATACATACCCAAGTCAATGAACGGCTGTACCAGAGGATCTGTACTGACAATCTTCAAAAACCCCCTGCTTCGAGGTTGCAAGAGGAACGTAGCAAATTCTGTTCCCATTGGGCCAGGAAGAAGATTAGCTTGAACTCTTCGCGTAGAATCGTTTGGAAACTCAAAAGGCGAACCCATCGGAAACGCTGGATTACTACTCAGATTCATATAGACCTGAGAGAGAACTGCAGTTGATAACACATTCGAGATAAAAGCAGCTCCATATTGGCATTGGAGATTTGCTCCGACGTTAGGGTTATTTATTAGGACTTTGATACCCAATGGATTTAGAATAGCAGGATCGCCAACGCCCGATCTTTGTAAAATGGCCGCACTATTAATTGCTCCAGCGCAAAGAATAATCTTTTTGCCATATGCTGTGCCGGTTTTTTTTCCATTATCGAAAACAAACTCAACACCTTTAGCTTTTTTTCCCTTAAATAAGACACGAGAAACGCGGCATTTATCTTGAATACGAAGCACTCTTTTGCCTGTACCTACATAATAATTAGAACCTGCACGAGCGACGATAGAAGGAGGTAAGAATGATCTAGAAGAGAAACTTCTTGTGCCTCTCGGAAAAGGATTCATAATAGCACAAGGTGAGTCTAGAGTTGCGAATGCTTGTACAGGAGAAACGCCAACATTCGTGTCTGCACCTACTCCTCCTGTCGAATTTACGCTTGTCGGGTCGTTATAATCTGGGAGAAATCCAGATTTTATTGCTATTGCAAGTTGCTGTGAAAGTGGATCAGCTGTAATAGGAGGCAACTGAGAGAGCGAAATAGGACCGCCTACACCCCGCTGCGCTGGATTGGCAGCTGTCATACATGGAACATAATTTTCAAGCGCCTTCATCAAAGGGAGCATGTTGCTATAACTCCAGGCAGAATTGCCTGAAATAGCCGCCCATCCTGTGATGGGATGATCATAAATCGATTGAGTTCCACGCACAGCGACAAAAAAGTTATGTTTAGAGCTTCCTCCCCAGCCAAGTCCTTCTGAATAAGGAGAAACTTGAAGCGGGTTGAAAACTTGAATGTTATAAGTGATTGCATATTTGGGATTAAATGAGAGATCCCAGAGATCAGATAAAAAATTCGTCCCGTCAAAGTCTAAGACAACAGGATCATCATCTTGATTGACTCCTGCTTCTAAAACTAACACCTTTTTCTTATTATTGTCTGAAAGCTTACGTGCAAGGATAGATCCTGCACTGCCATTTCCAACAATGATATAATCCCAAACCATCTCTTTAGCCTGCAGGCTGGTAAAGGAAGTCAATAACAAGAGCCAAAGGCCCCTAACGAATTTCATTTTTGTCATATTCCCTCTAATTTTATGTGCTATTTCACTCTTTGCGTTGATCAATAGGAAACATTGTGAAAAAAATATTGTCTTAATATCAACTGTTTTTTTGATGAAAAGAGACAGAGGGAGAATAAAAAAAAGAGGAGCCCTGAGGCTCCTCTTACTTAGTCTAAAGACTTAAACACTAATTACCACTTACCGCCGAAGCCGCCGCCGACAAAAAATCCACTCCAGTGGTTGTCGATGGTTTGGATCGAATTTTTCATCTTTCCAAATTGCGTGTAGTAGTAGTCTCCGAAGATATCGAAGAAGAAGTTCGTTGCGAATGTAAAACGGAAGCCCGTTTTTGTGGTAAATCCGAACTGACCCCTTCTCATATGAACGTCTCCAAAAGGAGTTTGGTTGTCGATCCATAAAAGGCTATAAGAAGGACCGATTCCAACGTAGAAATCGATGTTGCGGAGGATGTTATATTGGAATGTCACACCCATGCTGAATGGAACTAAGTTCATCTTACAAGGAAAACCAAATTTAATTGATTCTCCAGTTACAAAAGACCAGCCGACATTTTCCCAGAGCAATAATTGACTGCAATCTGACCATTTGACAATCGTATAAGAGCTTTCCAGTTCAACGGTTGGAATTGCGGAGCCATAAATTTCACGTAAGGAGTGCTTCAATGGGATAAATGCAGCTCCTCTAGCTTGCAGAGTCCAATTGGTAGGATTGCAATCTTTGTCATCCCAGCAGCAAGGTTTTGGCTTGGGTGCGCACACAGGTTTAGGCTTAGGTGCACATTTAGGCTTTGGCTTAGGGGTACATTTAGGTTTAGGAGCACACTTAGGCTTGGGCTTAGGAGCGCATTTAGGTTTTGGTTTTGGAGCACACTCCGCTTTCTTGGGTGCACATCCATCTGCTAATATAAGACCATCTGCTGCTGCTACGAGACTATTTGTCTCAATGCTCTGATTACTATCAATCTCTTCTGCTGATAGTGCAAGAGGCAGTACAAAAAGCGATAAAGCAGATAAAAGCACATAGTTCTTCATACTCAAACTCCAATTTCTTAATTTCTGAATATTAAATAAGTAATATTAATGCAATGTTTTATTATTAATTATTTTTTAATCCGGAAATTTCAGCTCAAGATGCGGTGTTTTCTAAGGATAAATATTGTGAGTTAGGGAAAGAAACCCGGCCATGAATGACCGGGTTTTTTGACGCTCGAAAAAAAATCCTGCACTTCTATTCTGCAGAGTCCAATTCTTTGAATTGGATTTAGTTGCAGCACTTTGGCTTAGATTCGCATTTTGGCTTAGGTGTGCATTTAGGTTTTGGCTTCACACATTTTGGCTTCTCTTCACACTTTGGCTTAGGTTTACATCTAGGAGTGCATGTAGGTTTTGGCTTCTCACATTTTGGCTTAGGTGGGCATCTTGGAGCACACTTAGGTTTTGGCTTTTCACATTTTGGCTTCTCGCACTTGGGCTTTTCACACTTAGGTGCGCCGCATGAGGCTACAAGATCTTCCGCTGAGGCTACGAGGCTACTTGCCTCTACATTCTTACTATCCATCTCATCTGCCGATAAAGCTAAAGGCAGAACAAAAGCTAATAAAGCAGTTAAAAACGCATATTTCTTCATAACAAAAACCCCCGTCTTTGTAACTAATAATTATCAAATTAGTAATATTAGTTCAATGTTTATTACTAATTACTTTTTAAGGCCGGCGATTTCAGCTAAAGATGTGGTATTTTCTGCGGTGCTA
>CAYXNR010000094.1:0-3954 GCA_964466595.1 uncultured Coxiellaceae bacterium
TAGAACGTCGTGAGACAGTTCGGTCCCTATCTGCCGTGGGCGTTTGAGATTTGAGGGGGGCTGCTCCTAGTACGAGAGGACCGGAGTGGACGTATCTCTGGTGTTCCGGTTGTCACGCCAGTGGCACAGCCGGGTAGCTATATACGGAAAGGATAACCGCTGAATGCATCTAAGCGGGAAACCTGCCCCAAGATGAGATCTCGCGAGCTGTAAGGCTCCTAAAGGTCCGTTGAAGACCACAACGTTGATAGGCTAGGTGTGTAAGCACAGTAATGTGTTTAGCTAACTAGTACTAATTGACCGTGAGGCTTGATCATATAACACTCAAGCTGTTTTAAAGACCTTGATGAACACAAATATGCTAGCTTGAATTAAGCTAGCATATCTAAGTTTGTATCCAACCAAATTATTAACGATTTATGCCTGGTGACTATGGCGAGTGGGAACCACCTGAATCCATCTCGAACTCAGAAGTGAAACCATTCAGCGCCAATGATAGTGTGGGGTTAACCTCATGCCAAAGTCGGACATCGCCAGGCTCCAAATAAGAAAAACCCCGTTGGTGTTAACCGGCGGGGTTTTTTTGTGTCTATCTGGAACATCAACTTCCAAAAATACAAACTCTAGCGTATAATTGGAAGTATGATACCTAGAGATATTAAAAATCAATTACTTAAGCTGTCTAAAAGTTACCCTGTTGTTGCTCTTATGGGACCAAGACAAGCTGGAAAGACAACGCTTGCAAGGAAATTGTTTCCAGAAAAGCCTTATGTGAACCTGGAATTTCCAGACCTGCGGCTTTTGGCGGAGCTAGACCCGAGAGGTTTTCTTGCTCAGTACCCGGAAGGTGCAATACTCGATGAAATTCAGGAAGTGCCTAGCTTACTTTCCTATATTCAAGGTATCGTCGATGAAACCCAGTTAAAGGGAATGTACATTTTAACAGGTAGTCATCAGCTCGGACTGCATCAAAATATTTCTCAATCATTGGCGGGTAGAGTGGGATTATTGACTCTTCTTCCTTTTAGTATTACAGAGCTTAGGCGTGCAGCAATCAACTTAGATTTGAATGAGTATTTACTATCTGGATTTTTGCCGCGAATTTATGATCAACACCTTGATCCCGTGATGGTTTATCGGGATTACTTAAAAACCTATGTTGAGCGTGATGTAAGACAGCTTATCCATATCAAGGATCTTTCTACTTTTCAGCGTTTTTTAAAGTTGTGTGCGGGTCGTATTGGTTCCGTATTGAATATGAATAATTTGGCAAATGAAGTGGGTGTATCGAATCATACCATCAAAAGCTGGCTTTCTATTTTGGAGGCTTCTTTTGTGATTTATTTGCTACCGCCTTATTTTGAAAATTTTAGCAAACGGGTTATTAAATCCCCCAAGCTTTATTTTTATGACGTGGGTCTAGCAAGTTATTTATTGGATCTTGAAAATATAAAACAAATTGATCGTGATCCACTCCGTGGAAATTTAATCGAAAACCTGGTGATCTCCGAACTCTATAAAACGCGTCTTAATCAGGGAAAAGATGCTCATCTTTATTATTACCGAGATGTGAGGCAAAACGAGGTGGATGTTATTTACAAACAAGGACATGACTTAATCCCGATTGAAATCAAAGCCGCAGCAACGATTCATCCTCGATTTTTAGATGGCTTGGAATATTTTACCAAATTGACTGAAGGCCGATCCCCTAAACAATATTTAATTTATACAGGCAAAGAAGAAATGAAGATCCATGAATGCCAAATATTGCAATACAAGCATTGTGATCAGGTTTTTGAGGAAGAAAGTCTTTAGCAAGACAATATCCATTTGCTCTTCTTTCATTTCTTGTCTAGAATCCTCTTTTACTCTTTTCACCAAAGCTGGCGTAGCTCAGTCGGTAGAGCAACTGATTTGTAATCAGTAGGTCGTGGGTTCGATTCCCTCTGCCAGCACCAGATAATAATTCTATTTATTTTTTTATTTTTCTAACGGCTTGGTCAAAACGTGTATAGTAATTAACTAAATTAAGCTGTTCTTCAGGCGAAGCCGATGCATTCATGAAAAACCATTTTTTATTTCCAGCCTGTCGCGGATGCATTTTTTGATATCTTGCATCATGTGCATTCGTTAATCCACAACAGCCTGTCCGTGGAATCCCCTGTAATCGCTCGCCTTTAAAGGCAGAGACAATCTTAGTAACCGGAAGCACAATGGAAGAGGCTATCCATAATGCTCATGAAGCCATTGAATGTCATCTAGAGGGGTTATTTTTAGATAATGAGCCCATCCCTCTCAAAATACCGATTGAACAGCACATTGATAACCCGGATCTTAAAGATGGCGTGCTTGCGATTGTCGAAGTGGATGTTTCAAAAATTTCCGGAAAGACGACCCGAATTAATGTTAGTTTGCCAGAGCGATTTTTGAAACAGATTGATGAATATACTCACCGGCATGGTGGCAACCGTTCGGGCTTTCTTGTCGATGCTGCAATGAGTTATATGTCGGAACATCGTTCAGAAAAAAATACGGGCACTGGAGCTTAACTGCAAGTCCTATCCGGTATATTGAAAGAATCAAAGGTAAGACTGATTGGAAAAAGGTTAAGGCTTTAACAGAGAAGCAGATTATTGCGGCCGCAAAATCTGACTCTGATGCTCAGCCTTTAACAAGAGCCCAATTAAAGAAATTTAAGCGAGTTAATCCTATTGGTAAATCCAAGGAGCCTGTTGTCTCCATTGTTTGAGAAAGTTAATGGGTATCATGTGTTAGCGAAGGATTGGATGATCAGGAAAATACCTTAAAAGCTGCAATTTCTAAGTTTAAGAATTTATCAGAGGCTCAAGAAGCATTTCTTGAGTGTGTTGGCTTCTAGGGGGAATGTTTTGAATAAAACATTTGCTATGACTATTATTTTAGAAACGAAAAGATTGATTTTAAAACAGCCCATGAAGTTTGACTGTAGTGACCTACTGTGCGGACTTAATTGTCTTAACAGGCAAAAATAAGGTTAAACCTGAGTTTTGCAGCTCATTAAAGCCATAATTTTTATAAAATGCTTTAGCTTCGTCATTTTTTGCGTCTACCACAATGGCAAATACCCCCATTTTTTCAGCAATATTCAAAACATTTGTAAAAGCGTCATGTAACAGAAAGCCACCAATTCCTTGGCCATGATGATTTTTATCAACAGCTAATCTTCCTATGCGTGCAATAGGAACTGGATATTTGGGAATTTTTGATTTTTCACTTTCAGGTAAAAGATCAAAGGATAGGTGGCCGGCAGCTAGAGTGTAGTAACCATAGATTTTTTTTATATCATCGGATGAGACTGCAACCACGGCCACGTATGTTTTGGAAACATTCCTCAATTGATTTTGATTGGCGTGTTGTTTTAAAAAAGCATTAAGCTCGCTCACTCCACAATCAAATGAATTACGGTCATGTAGGGCGGTGTTAAGTTGTTCTGTGATTAAGTCCATTATTCTTTTTCGCGATGGTGGGGCTTCTTATTTGCGCGATGTATTTTAAATAGGTTTTTGAGTTTTTTATTAGGGCGTGGTGCGCTTTCTAATGCGGCAATAAAGCGCTCGGTTTCTTTGCGATTAAGGCGAATAGAGTCAGATTGAGCTATTACTTCCCTTGCTTTAGGCATAGCGCAATCAAGTATAAATGCACTAAGTGTTGTACCCATAGCGTAAGCAGCTTGCTCTAAGATTGTTTTAGCGGCCTTAGTTGTTTTAATATCAACCCTTGCGTCTTTGGTGGACATGGCATGAACCTCTTTTTCATCTATAGTAAGTATAGCGTATTTTTATAAAAGGTACACACTTTATCCGTACGCCAGCCGTTCATCTAAACCTATCCAAACCTACCTATAGGTACTTTTTAAGTCTTACTAGGAAGTCCAGTGTTAGATTCTTGCTTCATCACATCATGGCTAACAAAAGC
>CAYXNR010000095.1:0-3621 GCA_964466595.1 uncultured Coxiellaceae bacterium
TGGTGATTAATGAATTTTCCAAAAATGACTCTTGTCTTAAATTAATCAAGGCATAAAATGATGAAGGTCGGAGTCAAATCTTGGCTTCAGCCTTTGGATAATAATTAAATGTCAATTTAACATATTCTTAAATATGTTAAATTGACATTCTTCCTGAAATGGAAAAGCCCGATAATTAAGAGAGTGAAGGTTGAAGACAAGACCCCACTAATCTTGCCCCCGACGTCTTACCTGGACTTTGATATACAAGTATACTAACATGAATTTTATTAGGTCTAACAACGCGCTCACTTAATTGTAAGCAGGGATATCTCCAAAATTTTTTTAGGAAGTATTATGACAAGATTCTTTAATTATACCAATGCAACCCCTCCTGAATATAAAAAAAATATAGAGTGTACATTAAAAAAGATGGATAGAAGTAGTAACGTTGCAACATACACCCCTTTTATTTCCGTATTTTGTATTGCCGTTGTTGGAGCTCTGCAAACAGGATTAAGTTCATCCAGCCCTATATCACCTTATTATGGAATGATGACGCTTCTATTAAGCGCAGGAACGACTTTAGTTTTAGGAGTAGCAAAGGTAACGGAAAGCAAATCCCAAGCACATGCTGCTAAATTAATCGAGTATGGCGTGAAAGAGGGATTTTTCAAGGATAGAACAATTACAGATGAGGAAAAAGGTGGACAAGCTCCTCTGCACTTGGAAATTGATGCTACCAAATTGAGATTGATACACGCCCTCTAAAGTCAAAATTCAACCACCGCTTGAGAAGAAAAAAAGGGGGCAAATCCTGATCATATCATTACCCACAAAAAGGACCATAAATAGCCTCCATAGCTTCTCTTGCCCTAATATGTTCTTGCATGTTTCTTAATCCAAGCCACATCCTTTTAATAAAAATGAATTATTAAGAGCTTTAAATAGCATTATTACATCAACTGCTACTTAGCAGTCTTATAAATCTTCTTGTCTTTTCTTCGAGGGATTTCAAAGCGAATGACATTGGAAGGCGCTTTAATGCCTTCTACACCACAGGATGTCCTCACCGAGCGAGAGATTAGTTTCTTTCTCGTAGCTGCGTCTTTCATGTAAGGATTAGTTTCAATAAGAGGTTTAGTTTTCATTCTTCTATTTTAACAGATTTTTTCCTTAACCCTGAAACAAAAAAACCCTGGGATATACCCAGGGTGTCTCTTGCACCCTGCTAAGTGAATAGCAGAAGCAGCAAGCGTTTACTGTTCATTACTGTTGTGATTTATTTCCATTTATTTTTTCTGAGCGCCCCAGGAGTGCTCCATTAATCAGTCGAATATTCGTTATACTTTTTGCTACTTCCCTTCACTAATTCTACAGGGTATTTCTTATTATTAATCGATATTTTATTATAAAGCGCTTCAGTTATATTAATACCCATCAAAGAAGCAATACGAATAAGATACAACATAATGTCAGCTAACTCATGGCTTGTTTTCTCTTTGATGGACAATTCATTACAGCATTGAGTTGCATCTGATTCTGACATCCATTGAAAAATTTCCAATAGCTCCCCCGCTTCACAGGCTACGGCCATGGATAAATTTTTAGGGTTATGAAATTTCTCCCAATCTCTTTTTTCTGCAAAATCCTGGAGAGTTTTTTTAATATTATCTACATCAATTATATCGGTCATAATAAATACTCGGCTGGTAAAGTTGATGTTCAAAGAAATCGGCAATAAGCTTTGTTTTTGTGGTATAGCCCATTTTTAATTTTATATTTTCTAAAATAGAGATCTGATTCCATTTTTAAAACGAGAAATTTTTTCTATATAATGTTGTGAATACCATCTCAATTTCTCAATGTCAGATTCTGATAATTGTTTTTTTACTTTCCCGGGGGAGCCTACTACAAGGGAATTATCAGGGATTTTTTGATTTTCTAAAATTAAGGCTTGGGCCCCAATAATACAATTTTTACCGATTGTTGCCTTATTCATAATTACCGCGCCAATTGCGATCACAGAATAATCACCAATTGTGCAACCATGAAGCATTGCTTGATGAGCAATAGTAACACCTTTACCAATATGCATCGGAATCCCAGGATCCGTATGTAGCACAGCTACCATCCTGGATGTTTGTTCCTTCACCAATATGAATTAAATCATTATCAGCTCTAATTACAACATTAGGCAAAATACAAACATTATCCTCAATAATAACCGACCCTATTATAGTTGCATTATCCGCTATGTAATAGTTTTTACCATGCAACTTCGGCTCCCTTTCTTCAAAAGCGTACAACATTAAAAACCCCTCACAGCAGTTATAGCCCGTAGATCTCCAATCTTGGAGTTCAATATTTTTACAAATTAATAATAAATGACAAGAGGGCAAATAATATATGGCAGGAGTTAATTTCTCAACGCTTTGTTTTGAGAGCAGAATATGGCAGTAGAAGTCGGGGTCAAATCTTGTCTTCAGCCTTTGGATAATTAAATATCAATTTTACATATTCGTAAATATGGAAAATTGACATTCTTCCTGAAATGGAAAAGCCTGATCTTGAGAGAAGTTGAAGGCAAGATTTGATTAAAAAGTCTTCGAACTTGGCACCCTAATAGATGATCAAAGTGCGCTTCACTTCGTGTGAGGCATCTTGATTTATTTATTAGGGAAACGTTTTCAATATTTGCCATACCAGCCACTCCGTGATTATGGTAGTTTTTATAAGTGGCGGTAAGTTATAAAGATGCCAAAATATGTGCAACATATGATTGTATATCATACGTTGAATTTTATTATCACATTTATATTTATAGGATTTTTACGTTTATAAACCTTTCATGGGGCACTAGTGGGGCATTTGAAAATAAAAACATAGAAAATTGATCACTCATTAACCAATTAAATGGTTAAATTTAAGTCAATGCGATTCTAGTAAGCTGTTTAACTATCTTTCAATTTATTAAGCAGCCTAAGCTCTCGCTTAAGTTCAGCCTCTAGCTCTTTTTCAAATTAGTCCACGGCAAATTAGAGTGAAATTTATGGGCCTGTAATTCCCCACGCAGCGCGTGGAATTTTTCACTGCCATCGATATTGGTTACAGTTATTAAGCCTTCCTATCTTGCTGGGCTAGTTTTAAAACTTTATCCACAAAGTCTCCTTTAGCATTGGTATATTCTTCACGATCATAAGTATATTGTTGGGCCAGCCTCAGTTTTAATTGTTGATATTCTTTAGCAACGTCAGGATGAGAAAATAAATAATCCCTAAACAATTTTTTTCCAGCCCAATGCTTTGAAGTAGGCTCCACAATATGAACATGGAAGGTGCGTTTTTCGCCAAAAGGAGGCATATCTTTCACAAAAAACATGCGCTCTTGATCAGGATTTTCATGCCAATATTCATAACCTAGCTTTTGTAAGGCAGTAACGGCAATTACCTTCATCTCATCAAGCGAAGCAACTGCAATTTGAATATCAATAATAGGCTTCGCTATCATCCCTGGAATAGCTGTGCTGCCCACATGCTGTATATCAATAACTCTGCTGGCAGGAAGCACGGCCCGCAATCGATCAATTTCGGTTTTAGCCTTAACTGGCCATTCAGAATCATATTCAACAAGATCAACGTG
>CAYXNR010000096.1:0-3328 GCA_964466595.1 uncultured Coxiellaceae bacterium
AAATTCTTCAGCGCTGCGTTCCCTTGTGAAAAATCTGTTTTAAGGTGATTTAATTCATTTCCTAGATCCCTTGAAAATTTTGAAACAGCAACTCTAAATTGAGGACGTTTATGCTCTTCTAAGAGGCCCTCCCTGACTGATGCTGCGATATTAAGCTTTGCGATTAAATCATTCCCTAAAATGCCCACTGCTTCGTCTGCATGAGGCCTAGAGAGCTGCACTTCATGCAAAATCGGAGTTTCCTCAGGTGGAATCTTGGTTTGGTCGCAGCCATGGTCTAGAAAGAAACGAATAAGGGCTGCGTTATTCAACCGAGCTGCATAACGAAGAGGTTCAAATGCTGTTTCAATGTGAGTGAAAGAATTCGGATGTTTTATAATTCGAGATGCGTAATATAGGGTATCTTGAAATTCTTTTAATTTACATTTTTGTTGGTAAAAATCTTTCTTAATGATACCACATTTAATTGACTCAAGTTCTTGCTTCGCATGTGTAATAATGTCATGCATCGCAGTTTCTAAAGCCTGCTTATCTTGTAAATCAGCTTTTCTCTCTAGAATAGCATTTTCTAACTGACATATTAAGTGATAACCTAAAATACCCACTGTTTCGTCGGCATGAGGCTGATCGAGTTGAACTGCTAGCAATGGGAGACTCTCATCAAGAGTAATCTCATTTTGACCGCAGTCATTTCGTAGTAGAAACCTAAGCAGCAATGGATTATTTAAATGAGCCGCAGAATGAAGAAGAATTTTTGCGCTCGCGGCATCACAATTTTCACTGTAGTTTTTTACGAGACGCGTTGCGTGATATATTTTTATTTGAAATTGACGTAGATTATCTTTTTGTAGGCAGTTAGGGGCTTCAGCCTCTATTCCTTGTGTAATCTTTTGTAATTCATCTCGCGCAGCACTTAAAATAGACCGCATTTGTTCCAGTACAAAGTCCTTATTCTGCGAACTTTCCTTGCGGCTAAGCTCAGTAATAGCATGTTCGAGTTTATCTATCATATCTTGGCCAAGAATAAGCACTACTTTACTTGCATGAGGCTCATTCAGCTTAACGTCCAACAGCGGGGGGCTGTCTTGAGGAGATATATCGTTATGATCATATTTAGCCTCCAATAATGCCTTCGTTAATTCAACATTATTAAGGTAAGCGACATAATTTAGAGGTCTCTCTCCCATGTTCCAAGTCATATTTAGATCAGCATATGTTGCGAGTAAGCTGATAATTTGCAAAAGGTCCCTTCTCTCCTCAGTTTCCTCCTCTCGGGTATTCTGGTACAGTGAAATGGCTAAGAAAATAACGGGACCTGTACTGCGTGGATGAGGACTGAAACTTCTCCTGCCAATTCTTCCAAATGATGTGATTACGTTTGGATTGGTTTTCTCATCGGCTAATAATCTCTGAACTTCATCGTAGTCGATTTTCCTAATCGCTTCTACAAGAGGGTAATAATCAAAAATTTTCGTCTTGTCTTCTTCCGGTAAAAATGCGAGCGCGAGTTCACGAGCTTGATTTAATGTTTTAAATTCCTCATTCGCGGTCACTTGCTTATCAGGATGTTGTGCTCTTGATTTTTCTCGGAACTGTTTATGGATATGGGTTTCAGGATCAGGTAACGTGACTAGCTGTTCGAAGGATGTTCCCAAAGGAGCTAGCTCAGCGTTCAACTGAGTTATTTCTTTCTCAGTATAACGAATGCCAGTCTTCGCAAATACTAAATCAGATAAAAGCCTCCTATCGTCATCATTACAGGAAGCGGTTCTGTGTTGTACACCCCTCGTTCGGGGCTTTGCATGTTGTTGTGCGAGCATAATTTAATAATATTGAACTAAGAAATTTGTTCAAATTATAAACATAGTCATTTTGTAAATCAAGCGTTTTTTGAGTACCGCTTTAGTGAAATTTCACTATACTTGATTTTTCAATGCAGAATGGATAGATTTTGGCTAGACATCTCCTGCGAGTTTAAAATCATGTTAGAAACGGCTGCGCTTCTTAATCAAGTGAAAGACCTGGAAAAACGTCTGCTCTCACTTCGGGGGTATCTTTGAGCTCGATCAAAAACAAGGCAGGTTGCTGGAAGTTCAGCGGGAGTTAGAAGATCCTGCTATATGGAGCCAGAAAGAGCGTGCCCAGGCTTTGGGCCGTGAAAGAGTGCAATTAGAAGAAACTATCCGCGAGTTCCTCAAACTGGAAAAACTCCTGCAAGATGCCGCTGAATTGCTTGAATTAGCAATACAGGAGCAAGATGAGGAAGCCCTTGGGCTAGTTCTGAAAGAACTGCAGATGCTTGAAAAACGAGTCAGTGACCGTGAGTTTCAGCGTAAATTTTCCAAGGAAATGGACCCTAATTCAGCTTATATGGACATTCAATCGGGCTCCGGCGGCACGGAAGCGCAGGATTGGGCCAATATGCTGCTGCGCATGTATCTGCGCTGGGGTGAACGGCATGGCTTCAAAACGGAGTTGGTTGAAGTTTCAGCAGGTGAGGTCGCCGGGATTAAAAGTGCCACTATCCGCTTTGGCGGCTCCTATGCCTATGGCTGGCTGCGTACGGAGTCTGGTGTTCACCGTCTGGTGCGCAAATCTCCCTTTGATGCCAATCATAAACGTCATACCTCTTTTGCCTCGGTTTTTGTCTCACCTGAACTAGACGATGATATTGCCATCGAAATTAATCCGGCTGATTTACGCGTGGATACTTACCGGGCCAGCGGTGCGGGCGGCCAGCATGTGAATAAGACTGATTCAGCAGTCCGTATCACGCATATTCCCAGCGGATTGGTGGTTCAGTGCCAGTCTGAACGCTCTCAACATCAAAATAGGGCTAGAGCAATGAACCTATTACGTGCGAAGATGTATGAGGTAGAAGTACAAAAAAAGAATGCCAAGCAAGAAGCCTTGGAATCGACAAAAAAAGACATTACCTGGGGCAGTCAAATCCGTTCCTATGTCTTGGATATGTCGCGCATCAAGGATTTACGCACCGGCCTGGAAATTTCCAATACCCAAGCGGTCTTGGACGGGGACCTGGACCGGTTTATTGAAGCCAGTTTACTAAGTGGACTCTAAGTTATGTCAGAACAGCAACCGACTACGCTCGATACCAATGAATTAATTGAACAACGCCGGGCTAAATTAGCGGCTTTACGAAAGCAGGGCCTGGCCTTTCCGAATGATTTTCGCCGGGATGCCCTGGCTGCCCGTCTGATGCTCGAAAATGCTCATAAAACTGAAGTGGAATTGGAAGAGCAGCCGATTCAGGTCAAAGTGGCTGGCCGCATGATGACGCGCCGGCAAATGGGCAAGGCCAGTTTCG
>CAYXNR010000097.1:0-3110 GCA_964466595.1 uncultured Coxiellaceae bacterium
GCAAAGCTGGCGTTGAACTCGCTTTGGCTGGAGCACTACGGCGCAGTTTGGTAGATCTTCCCGTGAAGATCCAACCCATGAAACGGGTCTTAATTTAATGTCCATTTCTTATTACTCTAACAGTAGTATAGCACTTATTTTTATATTATACCAATTTAGGTATAATATAATTTTTATCGGAAAAACGCACCTATTTTTAGTAGGTTATTACTTTACAAAAACTTCTCTCCCACAAAAAGCCTAGGGTCAAATCTTGTCTTCAACCTTCACACTATTAATTATCGGGTCTTTTCCATTTTAGGGACAGCTACCTTCCACCTTTAAGAACAATAAATTGAGATTATTATAAAAGTTGAAGACAGATTTGATTCAGTATGGCAGTGTAAGAAGCGAAGGCTGAAGACAAGATTTGACCCCAGGAGATGCCCCTATGACAACTTGTGAAGAACAGCAAATCCAAATCCCGGGCTTCACCCTGGGTGCTAAAATCTGGAATCCCAAAGCCAGCAAACCCGTTTTATGTCTCCACGGTAAAATGGATAATGCCGCTAGCTTTGATTTCCTCGCACCCCTGATTCCTGACCGACAGATTATTGCCATCGATTATCCTGGAACAGGTTATTCCAGTACTTATCAAGATGGCCTCATCCCGCACTGGAAAAATGATTCCTTCCTTTTAGTACATCTTGCAAATACTTTAAAATTGGAAAAATTTGATCTTATTGCACACTCTCTTGGCGGACTGCTAGCTTCCGCACTGGCTATAAGCCAGCCACAGCGTGTTGGCAAAATCATCTTCCTCGACATCTTAGGTCCAACTGTTCATTTTATCGAAAATGCCACTCATTACATCCATCGTGATCTCGAAATCTATTTAAATTATAAACAATTCAAAAGAACAGTCTATCCTGACCTGAAAGCCGCCATTCAAGATCGTATGAAAACAGGCAACATCAGCTATCAAGCAGCTCAGGCCCTAGTCGAACGCGGCGTCAAAAAAAATGAAACCGGCTGGAGCTGGACCTTCGATCAACGTCTCCGCTGTGTAAGCGCAACCCTTCCTCTTGAAGATGAAATCAGGGCCATATTAAAAGCAATTGAAGCACCGATCTGCTTAATACGAGCAATGAATGGGGTCTCCTATCCCGAGCTTGTCTTTAAAGAAAGAGCAAAATGCGTGAAGCACCTTGAAATGCACGAATTGCCCGGTGGTCATCATGTGCATATGGATAACCCTGCTCCAGTGGCCAATATCGTCAACAGCTACTTAGCCTAGGAACATATCCATTAAGTCATTTGATGATTACACATATAAATTGAGATTCTAATTATTATCATAAAAGTGAAGACAAGACCCATGCTGCCTTATCCCTTTTGATAGTGAAGGGGATAAAGCAGCGAGCTGGTTATTTAAATGAATAACCGATGAAAACCGTTGAAGTAAACGATGTCGATCGAAGCAATACAGGATCACTAATTTGCACAATGGTGTTATAACTTGCGCCTATGACAGCAACATTCGATGATTTAATAATCATGTAGCCACTACCTGAATTACCGGGTGCAATCCTCAATGAGGAAGGGTTCATTCCTGCCTTGATCAACGATGAACTGACAGTCGGTTTCAAGTTGAATGTTGATGCAGCACAAGCAGTGCTATCATTATTTTTCACGGTAAAACTAACAGTAAGACTACCATTTTGTGGAATGGATTGCGGTGTATTTGGGAAATAACTGACGGTAGGATTGGCTCGTGTGCAAAGAGGAGGAGGTGGGGTGGTACCGCAATTCGGCATCGCAAAGTGATTAATGAATGTACTCCAATTAAATGCTCCTGTGGTTTGTAAATATTCATTTGTATACCAGAACGTACAATCATCGACAGGATCAATTGTCATGCTGCTATAGTCACCCCAACGGGTAAGACCGACTTGAGATCCTGTCCCCGTCACTAGTCGTTGCGAGAGAGTGAAAGTTCCCAGAGGATCGCTTGGCGTTCGTGCTGCAAAAGATATGGAGGGATATAGGCTACTACTGGATTCGCTATAACCTACTGCGATATTGCCGCTTTTATCCATCGCAATACTACCCATAAAACGATTATTTGCATCTGGACTAAATGTTCCTTGCTGGTATAAAACAGGCGTCAATGTTGAGTTATCAATACGAATTTCATACCATCGAATAGCCGCTGTGCTTGAAGGTCCCACGATAGCGTGGTTAACAAGGATAGAGCCATAATTAGCAAATTGACGATAGGCAAGACGATACATTAAACGATCACTTAAGCTCTCTAACATGGTCGTCGTATTAGGCTGAGTTACAGGGGGCGCTATGATAAAACTTGCAATAGGAACAGAAGTAGGTCCTGTAAAAGCACTATTAGATGGAACCGCAAAATCCACATGATATCTATACAAATTTAGCGTATTTGAATTAATGAAAGTCAGAAAATATTCAGGCGTTCCGGCAGCGGGAAGGATCTTGCCATCTAAATCAGCAGGTAAGAGCGATCCGCTATTAACAGGACGAGCACACTGCATGGTTGCTGGTAGACCTGCCAACATTCGAGTACGATCCATTGCACAGGCTAGTGGACCAGGGGCGGGACCTCCGAATATATTGAACGTCATATAATAAGCATCTGGCCAAACGCCTAATTTACCATAGTCATTAAAGCCATTGAATTGAAATGCATAACGATTATAAGTCCCTGTTGCATCACCTGTTGTTGAAACAGCAACACATTGAATGAAAGGCGGCGCATTAAAGCTTGTCCAAGCAAACTGCGTCATTATCCAGCGGTCGGCTAATTGATCGTATTTAACAATGGGGTCGCCTTGATTCGTTGTTTCACAAAGCCCACCAAATCCTTGCCAAATAGAATTCCCAGCCTTGGGATATCCGGGAAGAACGGCTCCAGTTTGCTTGTCAAAAACAGCAAAGCTAGAATTAACCCATTGCACATATTGAGTTAATCCAACAGCTCCATTCGTATCGGGCGGCGCTGCATTGGGTCTAAAAGTTCCTAAACCGACCCCGATCCCTTGAAAGCCCTGCACGGGAATATTTAATTTAATAGGAGCCAAGGTTTGTAAAGCGGTATCGAC
>CAYXNR010000098.1:0-3049 GCA_964466595.1 uncultured Coxiellaceae bacterium
GATTAAGATCTTTTTTATCTCATGGAAAATTTCTGAAGAGTCCCACTTGGCACGAAGCGGTGCTGTTTCTGTTTGCTTCTGCCTGATAAGAGCTCCAAACTGTTCGTCAAAACTTTCATCTGGATTGCTGAGTTCTCTATCAGAGACATAGACAAATTTGTTAGAGAGTTCGTCAAAGGATTTTTCCAATTCTTCAATAGTGATTGTTTTGAGTGGATGATGAGTATGGGAATGGGATTGAAATACGGTAATTGCTTTGTAGACGACATAGAGAGTAGCTCCGGTTAGAGCAATAGCTGTCGTGGTTTGTCTTCCAAAGAAGTAGGCAGCGCTAGCGCCTGCAACCAGTCCAACTAGCTGAGCTTTTCCTGCGCAGTTCACGCGGCGAGAAAGAGAAGAAACTGTAAAATCTGCCAGGATCGGTAAATAAGTGACTCCATATTTCGCAGAGAAAATAGCTGTTAAAGCAGGCCATGAAACAGACATATCGAACCTCGAGTTGGAAAAACTTTAGCGCTAAGCCAGGATATAACTCTACGAATTTTTCAAGGCTAAGAGTTATTCGGTTTTAGTTTCGCGGGCGAATATCCGGAAGGGGTTGGTAGGGTTGTTATAGTCACCGGGGAAGGGCTGTTCATCTTTAACGAGGTAAGGAAAATTGGGACGAACGGCCTTTACCAGGTCGGCCAACTTATCTTGGGTATCATTAAAAATCCTATTCATCTCTCGTTGAGGGCTATCCCCTTGAATAAAACGGTTAAAATATTCCACAGTAAGTTCAGTGCCCCAAGGAGAAGATGCATAATTTTTTCCAGGAAAATTTTGGACGTTAGGTAGTGAAATGGTGTAAGCTTTACAGCGGATCATTCGATAACTATGAGTAAGGAAATGGAATGCTCTATGGAATGCACAATGGTAAATAAAACTTTCACTTTTTAAGAGTTCGGCCTTTTTTTGTAAGCGTGCTTGAGGGTTTGCTTGCAGGTCCTGAGTTTGGTCGTCTAAAATGCCATCTATTTTATACAACAAGCCTTGGCACTGGATCATAAGTGATCGTGTTTGTTCAATGACATCAGGATTTTCCCATTGCTTGCTGTGATGAGTGATTTGAGGTTCTAATTCCATCTTAAGAGCTTTAACATGATCCGTAAACTGGGGATGTGAATAATCTAATGCTCTATCAGATATGTAAGACATTTTCTTGAGTAGTACCTTAAATGACTTTTCCATAGGTGCAATTATTGGGTTGTCATGCGAACTGTGATGTGTGGGATTTGTAGGATGCGTGTGATGGGACCGAAATACAGAGACTGCTTTGTAGAGGGTATAGAGAGCGGCTCCGGCTAACCCGATTGTCCAATTAGTACGGCTTGCAGAGTAACAGAAAACGCCTGCGCCCACGATTGATCCCGCAAATTGTGCTTTGCCAAAGCCTGTCGCATGTTTGAACACAGATGTCGTCACAAAGTCTGCGGCAATGGGTAAAAAAAGGCTGCCATAGCTGCCAACAAAAGAAGATGCCGATGAAGGAAAAGAAATCATACCAAACCTCTAAGTTGCAAAAAGTTTATCGCTAGGCCAGTATATTACTCTACAATTTTTTCAAAACTAAGAGTTATTTAACCGGAGCACGGGGGTATATCCAGAAGGGATTGCCAGGATTATTATAATCACCGGGGATGGGCTGTTCATCTTTAATGAGGTGAGGAGAGTCAGGATAAGCGGCCTTCAATAGGTCGGCCAACTTCTCTTGGGTCTCATTAAAAAGTATATTCAGCTCCCTCTGAGGGCTGTTTCCTTTCATAAAACGGACACAATATTCATGAGAAAGGTCACCTAATAAAGGAGCAGATTCAAACTTTCCTTTAGGATAATTTTGGATATTAGGCAGTGAAAGGGTAAAAGCTTTGGAGCGGATCAAATTATAGGCCTTAATAAATATATCAAAGGCTTCATTGAATGCCAGATGGTGGTCAAAATTTTCATCTTTTAACAGTTCAGCTTTTTTTTGTAGGCGGGCTTGAGGGTTTAGGTGCTGAGTTTGGTCATCTAAAATGCCATCTATTTGATACAACAGACCTTGGCAACGGATCATGATCGATCTTGTTTGGTCAATGAGGTCAGGATTTTCCCATTGTTGACAGTGGGAAGCGGTTTGAGATTTTAAACTCATGATAAGATGTTGAAAATGAGTCTTAAAAAATTCATCTGCATAATCTAACACTAGCGGAGTTGTGAAAGTCAATTTCGTGAGGAGTAGATCGAATGACGCTTCCACCTCTGCAGTTGTTATTTTTATATCTGGCCTCTGATGCGCATAGGCTTCTACAGGTGCAATCGGACTAGAGGAAGGGGATGTTGAAGTAAGCTTTGAAACAGACATGAAAAATCTCCGGTTGCGGAGAGTTTATTCCGAAACCAGGATAAAATTCTATGAGTTTATCAAGAGAGAGAACTGACTTAAGCCTGTGATGGCTGCTGTTTCCGCACGCAGGATATTTTCATGCAAAGAGATAGCATGGGCTTTGAATTTTTCTCTTAATAAAAGAGTTTCTGCTGGAGAAAATCCTTTTTCAGGTCCAATGAAAAACATGACGGATTTGTCAAAAGGTCCCTTTAACAGAGGCGCTTGAGGAGACACATCTCCAAAGTACAGGGAGCCAGCAGGTACTTGCCACTCTTGAAGTGGCGGCTTTAGCACGATTTTTGGAAGATAGAGCCTTCCGCATTGTTTCAGTGCATTGATAAGTATTGTCTCTAGCCGGTGGATCTGAGATTTAGAAAGGTCTTTTTTTTCGCTCCGCTCTCCAGGAAATAGCCAAAACTCGGTTGCACCGAGTTCTGTCGCTTTTTCTAGGGTCCACTCTAAAGAGGCAGGACGCGTCAATGCCAAAGCTAAAATGAGGTTTTGTTCAGGTGGAGGAATTTTCTTATGGGACAAGATTTTCAGTTCGCAGCTTTTTTTATCTAGAGAGACGAGCTCAGCTTCAGCGAGTTCGCCTTGGCCATTGACGATTTCAATGGTTTCTCCGATGCGGACGCGCATCAC
>CAYXNR010000099.1:0-2898 GCA_964466595.1 uncultured Coxiellaceae bacterium
GATATCCCTTAGAGGCAGCAAGGCCTGCACTTGTTGTTCCAATGGCTGGAAAACCCGCCTTTTCAAAAACTCTTGCGCTTGCAGCATCCCATGCATTTGCTAAAATGAAAGGTTTCTTTTGGTAATGTAATTCAGCGAAAATCTTTGCTTTAGGATTTTTTTCAAAGGACATATGCACTCTCTTCTTTTAATTTTTCGAGATAAAATTCAATAAAATGACGTACTTTCGGTTGTAAGTATTTTTCCTGAGAGTAGCCTATATAAATGGGTTGATCTGGTTCTCTGAATTCAGCTAACATTTCCACAAGAGTCCCAGCAGATAAATGTTCTGCGGCTTCCAGCTGATGTAGTTTGATAAATCCTAGTCCCTGAAGAGCGCAAGAAATCATCATGTTAGTGTCATTTACACTCAATAAAGGATTAAGATAAATCTGCTGTCCATTGCTAAATGAAAGCTGCTGGCATGATTGCCTTACGCTATAAGTAATAAAATGATGGCGTGATAAATCTTGCGGATTTTTAGGAACCCCATGGCGCTCTAAGTAAGAAGGAGAAGCGCATAAAGAGAAGTAACCTTGAGAAACTTCCTGCTGCATTATATTGGGCGGCATGGCATGGGCCAGTCCAAAAAACAGATCGATATCAGACCTAGATAAATCAGAAGTTTGGCCAACAATGGTAAGGTCGAGTGTGATTTTAGGATATTTTACAAAAAACTCTTGCAAATGAGGAATAATCCAGTGGTTAGCAAAGTAGCGACTAGAGAGTACACACAATGACCCAGATGGCTCAAACTGTTGAGCATCCATTATCTCATCGAGGTCCCGCACTTTCCCCATAATTTTTTTACAATGCTCGTAGTAAACGTGACCTATTTCTGTCAGCTCTAAACGCCTTGTCGTGCGAGACAGTAAGTTCAATTTCAAATCATTTTCTAATGCGCTTATTTGTTTGCTGACAGCTGCAGCAGAAAGACCTAACCATTTGGCTGCTAAGGCCAGACTGTTTGCCTCTACCACTTTTACAAAGGTCTCTAAATGCTCTAACTTTCCCATTGATTCTTGAAAAATAGTGATTAATGAATAGAAATATTCACATATTGATGAATATTTAGCAAGAATAGGGGGTGCCAAGAAAAGGATATATAAGGAATTTTTCAATCCTAATCCCTATTGAGGATAAGGGGAAATTCTCTACTTTAAAAAGAAAGGCTTCAGTTTTGAACCTAAAGCCTTATTTTTGTTTAATGAGATCAAATACATTCTTCTCAATATCTCCTTGTCGATAAAGATCTGTGAGAGAAGCTTGAGCTTGAGGAAAAACGATCAGTTCTGCCACGTTTACATGTAGTGGTCTTGTTGCGCAGTAGATCACTGCGTCAGCAATATCTTCAGCAGCTAATGGTTGAAATCCTTGATAGAATTTTTTAGCTTTATTTTTGTCATTCCATCGAACCTCGCTAAATTCTGTTTCAACTGCCCCTGGATCAACTTCGCTGACTCGAATAGCTGTTCCCATTAAATCCATACGTATTGATTTACTAAGTGCTCTTACAGCATATTTTGTTGCACAATAGACATTTCCCGAAACGTAACATCCATGACCCGCTACAGAGCCGATGTTGATGATATGACCATGATTTTTTTTAAGCATGCTTGGTAGTATAGCTTTTGTTACATAGAGGAGTCCTTTGACATTAGTATCAATCATGGTATCCCAGTTACTAACCTGACCATCTTGAATTTTATCGGATGCTAAGGCAAGACCTGCGTTATTTACTAAAACATCAATTTCGATTTTGTCCGTTTCCAGTTTCATAAAAACTGCTTGAACTTGTTCGTAATTTCGAATATCGAGCTGAATTGGAATGCAAGAGATGCTATATTTCGATGAAAGTTCATGTGCAAGGTTTTTTAAACGGTCTTCTCTTCGTGCTGTGATAACTAGATTAGCGCCAAGTGCAGCAAATTGTTCTGCACAGGCTTTACCAATACCGCTTGATGCTCCTGTAATAAAAACTGTCCGCTCTTTCATTGGATTTTTCTTCATCACGTACCTTTTTCTTCACTCATAGATTTTCTAGGAATTGGACCTTAAGATTAGCAAGGATAGGTGAATTTTAAAATAAAAAAAGCTTGGCCTTTTGAGGTGGAAAGATGCTTTACAATTGTTGAGCATATCAGTACGACTTTTAGCGATGCGGAGTTAGATTTTGTTGGAGATGGAATTTGTGCTATTTTATCTATGAAAACTCCGGAGATTTCCCGGGCTCTTTCGTTTTGCAGGTGGAGAGACGCATTCAGAACTTTTGATTGGAATGTTATTTATGGAAAAGTAAGCTTATATTTTTCTGAACGTAGTGAGAGAGCATATGATCATTTTAGCGATAGGGACAAAGAACAAAGCAAAAATTCAAGCTTTAAAAGAGAGTATAGAAAGTTTGAACCTATTTGAAGAGTATGAAATTGTGAGTCTTTCCGTTCCCTCAGGAGTTGCCGAACAGCCTATTTCCATGAAATGTACGATTCAAGGTGCAAAAAATCGTGCCTATAATGCTTTCACTTGTTCTTCAGTCAAACCAAGATATAGTTTTGGAGTTGAAAGTGGTCTTGTTGAGGCACCAGGTTCTCAGTCTGGTTTTTTTAATATTTGTGTATGTTGTATCTATGATGGAACGCAATTCTATACGGGATGTTCTACTGGATTTGAAGTCCCTTCTAAAACTCTCCAAAAGGTAATAGAAGAAAAACTAGATTTATCCGAGGCTTGTATAGCGTCTGGTATTTCTTCTAATCAAAACATCGGAGAAGAAGAAGGGCTTATAGGAATCTTAACTCGGGGAAAAGTAAATCGAACTGAGTATACAAAGGAAAGTATTAATACTGCATTATTACAAGT
>CAYXNR010000100.1:0-2877 GCA_964466595.1 uncultured Coxiellaceae bacterium
TCATCGATCGCCTTCGAGTACGTCCTGAGGTGCGCACGCGTCTAGCAGAATCTTTTGAAACCGCCACGCGCCTTGCAGATGGCATCGCCGCCCTTGCTTTTATGGATGAGCCTAAACGCCCCATGCAAGTTTTTTCAGCAAAATTTGCTTGTCCCAAATGTGGCTATAGTCTGCCAGAACTCTCGCCGCGTTTATTTTCTTTTAATAATCCAACGGGTGCTTGTTCAAGCTGTGAGGGGCTAGGCGTAAAGCAATATTTTGATCCCGACTTTATTTTGGTCAATCGCGATTTGAGTTTGGCCGAGGGCGTTATTCGGGGTTGGGATAAGCGCAATAGTTATTACCATCAAATGCTTAAATCTTTAGCCAAACATTTTGATTTTAGTATTGATAAGCCCTTTGCGAAATTACCGAAAAAAATTCAAGAAATCATTCTGTATGGCAGTTCAGAACCCATTCGCTTTACTTATTCGGGTGAAAGTGGCCGTTATTCCAAGGTTTATCCCTTTGAAGGCGTCATTCCCAATTTAGAGCGCCGTTATCGTGAAACGGAATCTGATTTTGTACGAGAAGAACTCAGTAAATACCTTATCGCTAAACCCTGCGAAGCCTGTCAGGGAGCACGTTTATGTAAACCTGCCCGCTATGTTTTTATCACCCAAAAAAGTCTACCTGAAATAGTCGCCCTGCCGATTGATCAAGCTTTAGCATTTTTTGAGGAACTTCAGCTTCCCGGTTATCGCGGCGAAATTGCGACTAAAATTATAAAAGAATTAAGCAGTCGTCTGCGTTTTTTGATGGATGTCGGCTTAGATTATTTAAGTTTAGGTCGCAGTGCCGAGACACTTTCCGGGGGAGAAGCCCAGCGTATTCGTCTAGCCAGTCAAATTGGTTCTGGCTTGGTGGGCGTGATGTATATCTTAGATGAGCCTTCTATTGGTCTTCATCAACGAGATAATGAACGCCTGTTGCGAACCTTGCATCATTTGCGGGATTTAGGCAATACAGTCATTGTAGTCGAGCATGATGAAGAGGCTATTTTAACAGCAGATTATGTGGTGGATTTGGGACCGGGTGCGGGAGTGCATGGTGGTTATATTGTCGCTCAAGGTAAGCCTAGTGAGCTCATGAAAGAGCCACAATCCTTAACTGGCCAATATCTCGCAAAAAAACTACAGATTGCTGTTCCGAAACAACGTCTTCCTTTCCAGAGCGAGCGAGTGATTTCCTTGAGAGGACTGCATGGAAATAATCTTAAACATATTCATGTTGAAATTCCAATTGGTTTGATGACTTGCGTTACCGGTGTCTCAGGTTCGGGTAAGTCAACGCTTGTTAATGATACACTAGCGCCACTCGCAGCACGTTTATTAAATGGCACGGTTTCACAAGAAGCGGCGCCTTATGAGGATATCGAAGGTCTCGAAAATTTAGATAAGGTCGTGATAGTCGACCAAAGCCCGATTGGGCGCACGCCGCGTTCTAATCCTTCCACTTATACAGGCTTATTTACGGTCATTCGTGAACTATTTGCTGCTGTTCCGGAATCGCGTTCTCGCGGTTATAAAGAGGGGCGCTTTAGTTTTAATGTGAAAGGCGGGCGCTGTGAGGCTTGTCAGGGTGATGGCGTCATCAAAGTTGAAATGCATTTCTTAGCTGATGTCTATGTCACCTGTGATGTCTGCCAGGGAAAACGCTATAATCGGGAAACACTAGAAATTTTCTATAAAGGCAAAACCATTCATCAGGTTTTAGAGATGACAGTAGAAACTGCCCGGGAATTTTTTGATCCTATTCCTGTTCTAGCTCGTAAGCTTCAAACCCTCATCGATGTTGGTCTTTCTTATCTTGCTCTTGGACAAAACGCAACGACGCTCTCTGGCGGTGAGGCACAACGCATTAAATTAGCCAAAGAATTATCTAAACGGGATACAGGCCGAACTTTATATATTCTCGATGAACCCACGACAGGACTGCATTTTCATGATATTGATCAATTATTGAAGGTCTTGCATCGTTTGCGAGCTAAGGGTAATACCATTGTTGTTATTGAACATAATATGGATGTGATTAAAACAGCAGACTGGCTTATTGATTTAGGTCCGGAGGGCGGTGATAAAGGCGGGCAGCTTGTTTTTGCCGGTACGCCGGAAGAAATTATAAAACATCCGACTTCTTATACGGGTAGGTTTTTAAGGAAGATTTTATAGGACTAAAATAAATCCTTCATTTTGGCAGGAAGCCATGATACGGAAATTAAGACGAGAGGACTTGAGCCAAATAGCGGCAATAGAGCAGGCCACGCAGCCTATTCCGTGGACAGAAAAAATCTTCCAAGATTGTTTTCTTGCCGGCTATCCGAGTTGGGTAGAGGAGGAGGAAGAAGACAAAGTAATTAGTTTTGCCATCATTGCTTTAAATGGCGAAGAATGTCATCTACTGAATCTAGGCGTGCATCGCGCTTATCAGCGGCGAGGCTATGGTAGGCATCTTTTAGAGCATCTCCTGTATTCTGCTAAGCAAGGTGGGGCTACAATGATTTATTTAGAAGTGCGTGAATCGAATACGCCTGCCATTGCGCTTTATCAGAAAATGAATTTTACCCAAATTGGTATTCGAGAGGATTATTATCCTGCTTTTGAGGGACGAGAAGATGGGCTGATCTTTGCCCGCGATTTGGATTAAGAAACTCCGTCGTCCCCCGCGAAAGCGGAAGCATCCAGGGGTCAGAAGCATCAGCAGGGGTCAAGTGCCACCTTGAGGTACAAAAATTCATCAACCCACTTCGCCGATTTTGCTAATTTTTTGTACCTCAAGGTGGCACTTGACCTACCGTCTTCTAATGCAAGCGATTTTTTACGTCGCCCAGCATTTATT
>CAYXNR010000101.1:0-2714 GCA_964466595.1 uncultured Coxiellaceae bacterium
GCGCGAGGAACCAAAGGTCCCCTCAATGTGCTACAGACACCTACGGTATCGGAGGTAACAACGAACGTGCTATTGCCCGCGTCACAGGCAGCGTTTCCTACAATTCCCACTGTGGTAGACTACAATGACCCGAGTGTGGAAAATTGCATCGACCCTCGCGCTCAGTGGTTTATCAATGCCGCAGGCACCAAACGAGTGAGCAGCGCGACAGCCTACTTAAATAGCACGGTGATGACACCAGAAGGCCAAGGAGTGAATGGACACACGCTGTTTGTTCTCTTTGATGCCGTCGCTGTGAAAATCGTCTTTGATGACGATGGGCGCGCCAAAAAAGTACTCTATATGCAGGACGGTCAACTTCTGGAAGCTCGAGCTAAAAAAGCCGTTGTTTTGGCGGGTGGCATCAACAGTAGCAAGTTGCTTCAGCTTTCCGGCATAGGCCCGTCGAAAGCGCTGAAGAAAGCAGGCATCAAGCCAGTTTACATCAATGAGAATGTGGGAAAACATCTTCAAAACCACCCGCTCATCTTCATTACATTGACAGCAGATCCATCGCAGAATGGTGTACCTCTTGGGGCACCGTATGCATTTACTATCAATAGTATCTACTTGCCAGTAGCGGGCGGTAGTAATAATCCAAACGACCCCCGAATGCTACAGATTTTGTTCGAGTACATACCGGCAATTCCACCCTTAGGACCCTTTGTGGCCATGGGATTTGAGCTTTTGAGCCCCGTGAGTGAGGGCAGTGTCACCATCCAAAGCGACAACTCATTTCAGATCGCCGCGGCGGACGACGGCTTTTACCAAAATCCTATCGACCTACAGAATATGAAGAATGCCATCAAGTTCCAAATTAGCAGTCTGCTCACGCAACTAGCTGCTTTTGGCGGGGGTTTCTATACACCCGTTATCACAGACCCGATCAATCTGGTCATCCTTACAGGTTTTACCGACCCTTTTCTTGAGCAGTATGTGAAAAATAACACCAATCTTTCACTGGATGTGCATCACTTTACAGGGCACTGTAAAATGGCTCCTCGGAAAGCCGGAGGTGTGGTAAATGGCAATACACGTGTTTATGGCACAAAGAACGTTTATGTAGCGGATGACTCCATCTGTCCGGTGATTCCCGATATCAATACGGCAGCATCAGCGATGATGATCGGATTGCGGAGCAGCGAACTGATTAAACATGACTTGCGCAAAGAATAATGAGGCCAACAACATGAAAAAAAACATTCCCCTGCTTTTAACATCGCTCTTATTCTTCGTGGCAGCCGGCAATGTCGCCGCTTCAGATTTGCAGCAGGCATGGCAATTTGGGCAACCTACAGCCACAAGCAAACATGAAGCTGCCGTCAAAGCCAGTAACCGACCTGTGTATAAGGGAAATTTCTATGCTAAAATTTTTGGCGGGGCCAATTTCTTGCAAGACACTAAAATCAGCGGAAACAAAGCCTCCTATGAGCCAGGGTATATTTTTGCCGGTTCGTTGGGCTATTGTTGGCGGCCCTATGGTTTGTATTTGGAAGGCGAATATGCTTATAGAAGGAACAGCATAGACAAAATCCATTTCATTTCTCAAGGTTCTTCTCACCATGGACATTTCCAAACTTCCTCGTACTCGGCCAACCTTCTATGGGATTTGCTGGGGTGCTCATTTTGGAAAATCCAACCCTTCATTGGAGCTGGCGCAGGCTATGATTTCCAATATATGCATGCCTCAAATTCCCGTATTGTTTTCCACCAAAAGTGGCACCGTTTTTCTTGGCAAGCGATGGCGGGGTTTTCTTATCCAATCTTCCGCAATGCAGAGATCACTTTGGAATACAAATTCCATCAGGGAGGCCATTTCTATAACAATGCCGTCGGACTCGGACTCGTCTATAAATTTGGCTATTTGAAATAGTTATTTTTTGTGTTGCGAATTGCGAAAAAATTTAGCTATTTCTTTTTTCGTTGTAATTCCTTGAGCTACTCCGAGAATGATTCCTTGATACTCGGCATCAAAAATGGTAAATCCTGTTTTACAATTCGAAGCAAAGAAAATCATCGCTGTCATCGAGGCTGTACGTTTATTGCCGTCTACAAATGGGTGATTTTGAATAAGATGAAACAGGTACGCCGCAGTTTTATCAAAAATTGTACGATGTAAATCTTTTCCATCGAAACGTGCTTTTGGCATTTCTAAAGCAGATCTTAAAAGTCCTTCGTTGAGAATCCCTTTTCGCCCGCCATATTCATCAATCAAACTATCATGAACTTCAATAACATATTGATAAGCAATGTAATGAATCACAAATCCGCCAAATTCTTCATAAGTTTTTTGTGTTGTTTATTTAGCTTTTTGAAATTTTCACGAAACTCATCCAGATCAATATCTACAACGGATTGAATAACCAATCCACCACTAGGGTTCACAGAAATTTGAAAGAGAGCATCTTCTGGAACTCCCGCAGCTTCTAAGAGAGCTTTATCTACTACTATAGCACGGCTGTTGCCGTGCTTAATCAAGCGTTTTAGCATAGTCAACCCTATTTACCACCGTATCCACAATGTTACTACGAAAGTCAATTCAAAAACCAGAGAATTGTATAACCCATTGATTTTCAAGACAAAGCGATTATTCTAAGATTAGATATACGAGAAAAGAAAAAAACTCCGGATGCTAGATTCGAACTAGCGACCAATGGATTAACAGTCCACTGCTC
>CAYXNR010000102.1:0-2707 GCA_964466595.1 uncultured Coxiellaceae bacterium
AGTCAAAGCCACTGGATGCCGGCTTTCGCCGGCATGACAGCTTTGCACCCGGGCTACAACATCTCGTTAAAAATCCATAACCGTTTGTAAATACAAATATTATCCACTTCATCTTCTTCGGCTCACTTCGGGCTATAATTATAAATATATAATCAAAACAAATAAAACCGCTAAAACAGGGTTCAAAGCGAGGGTATCATATGCAACGAGATGAATCCCAACCTAAAGAAAAAGCTGAATTTTCTGACATCATAGCCGAAGTTGAACGAGGAATAGGGAAGCTAGCTATTGAAATGAATAAAACAGGGTCATTACAAAATCGACCAGAAGAAATGGATAATTTTCAGGATGCATTAACCATTTTTAAAGATGCGATGGTTGAATTTCAAATTGAAATGCTTAGTTTTATTCAAGGTACGATGACAGATAAAAAAGCCAGAGAGGCTTTTAAGCAGAGAACGGTAATTGATATGGTGAACAACGTGATGGCTAATTTTCAAAAAACCATGGAAAACTTGAAAGCGGGTATGAGTGAAGCAAGAATGCTCGGTGGGTTAGCGATTAACCAGGAAGTGAGAACCGAATTTCAAGAAGCAATGAATGAGTTTCGAACCGCGATGAATATTTTTCAAAGTTCGATAGGTAGTTTAGTAGGTAGTTTAAATGTGAAAACATATGAAGAATATCAAAAAGAGATAGCTATTTTTTCAGGTATATTGAGAGAATTTGAAAAACAGTTGAAAGCATTCCCTGATCAAATCGCTGACTTCAAAAAAGCTCGGACAGGACGTGAATATGCAGATAAGCATATGGAATTAGAGATAGTTAATGACCATCATTCACTTGCCTTAGAAACAATGAAATTTATGCAAAGCTTAAGTGAAACACAGAAAGAAGATACCAAAAAAGAGCATTCACTAAAGACTGTATTATACGGTAGTAAAACACATGAAAATCTTGAAAAAAGTATTGATAGTTTAGGGAAGATGGCTGTACTTGGTCTTAGCGATGAAGATAAGAAAAAGACCTTAAAAGAAGCAGACCAGATTATCAAACAGGCTAAATCAGAATATTCTGAAAAATATTATAACGATATATTGCCAACAGTATTGCAAGCGCAACAAAATTTAATCATTGAAAGTAATAAAAATACGACTGTGTTGATGGAAGCGAGAGAAAGGGCTAAGCGCGAAGTGGAGGAAGAAATGAGTAAGAATGTAGATTCCATACAAGGATCATCAAGTGGTAGCCAGTGGATATTGAAACCTATAGAGGACACTCAGGATTCTGGTGAAAAAAATAGTAAAAAATCTCTTACAGCTAGTCAGAAGACAGAGGACCAGGTCGCTTTGCAAACGAAAAAAGAGATGGATCAGAAGATAGAGGGTCTGGTCACTGCGCGAACGGAAAAAGAGATGGCTCAATCGCAAAGGACAGATAAATACTTAACGGAGTCTTATGTAATATTGAGGAAGGTTCTTTTGGCTTCTTTAAGAGATGAATTAGTTAGTCGGCTTGATAAAAAAAATGATATGCAAACTTTTAGCAGCGCACTAGATAGATTTGGAAAAGTCCTTTTGGAAGATCTAAAAATAGAGGTACGAGATAAATTTGGAAAGACCCGCTGGGAAGTTGTAAAAATAAAGCTTGATAGGGATTTGGTAAAAAATGAATTATCAAATGAAATTGATAAGGAAAAAATCAAGAACCAAGTAGAGGCAAATATTAAAAATGAAATTGACCAATTTGGAAAAGGTGCTAGACCTGAACGGATGCCAAATAAATCGAACGTCGGGATACAAAATATGGGCGATGATAGTAAGATGGTGCAAACGCAACTGGAGCCCAAACAGATCGCAAATCTTGTACGCCTTAAAAATGAAATGGAGAAAGAACCAGATAATAAAAGAAAAAAGAATACATACGATCAAGCCTTCAATCGAGTAGTAAGGCAAAGAATGAGATATGTTGTGGATAGAATGATAATTGATGCTTATGAGGCTGGTCCTGCGGAGGAAATTTGGGAAAAATTTAAAAAAGAAAGAATAAGAGTTGCGGAGGCGGTTGACCCTCGATATTCATTGGATGATACATTTAAGGGAGGACTATTTACTAATTTAGCAAGCAAGATGATTAGTTTACATCCCACAGTGCTACTTAACATATTAAGACCAAATAAAGAAGAAGTGAAGACGAAGGCTGTAGACGAACCACCCGTTTCCATTCAAGATAAACCAACGAGAAGCTCGTCAGTGAGTGCAACGACGGCCGCAGTCGGTGCTGAACAAAAAGGTTGGGAACGTGTACAACCGTTGGCAGGGAAGGGTACGCTATCAATAGCTGCAAGATTAGCTGCAAAAGACAATGTGTCTGCGGTTTTAGCTAGAGAATCGAAATCAGAACCAGAATCAGAATCGATACCTAAGATGCCGGAATTACCTGCAATACCTAAATCTTCAGTTTCAGCTCCAGTAAGAAAAGATAGTGAGTGGAAGAGCGGTGTTAGTCGAACGCAAGAAAGTGTTAGAAGAAAAGACCAAGCTGCTAATCAAGATACAGTAAAACATAAAACTGAGCCACCAAAACTCCGTTAAAAGGAAACACCAATGCCACCACCAAAACACGGAACATTTGATCCACTTCTAACAAAGCAATTTCGCAAAGTTCCTGAACAAAATCAGGAAGCGGAACCGTCAGACGCACCGTT
>CAYXNR010000103.1:0-2619 GCA_964466595.1 uncultured Coxiellaceae bacterium
CAGTGTTGAAACACGAAACTCCCGCCATACCGTTAGGTTGGCGGGAGTAGTTCATAAAAACTACCCAAAGCGGTACAGCGTGAAATAGGATTTTCACTACATCAAATCCAGGAAGGTAAAAAACCTGATCATGCCAAGCCTTTAAAAAGTCTGGGCTCAGGGGTTTTAGAAATTGTTAGCGATTATAATAAAAATACTTATCGCGCTGTTTATGCAATTAAAATAGGAAGCGATATTTATGTATTACATGTTTTTCAGAAAAAATCCAAACATGGAATTGCAACGCCGAAACAAGAGTTGGACTTAATAAAAAAACGACTCATTGCAGCAAAGTAAAGATGCTAGTAAACAATAGAATTTGAGGTGAATATTATGGGTAATATTACTGTTCATAGAGGTTCTGGAAATGTTTATAAGGACCTTGGTTTTTCAAATGCAGAAAAAATGCAGGCTAAAGCTGCGCTTGTTTCTCGAATACTATCTATTGTTAAACAAAAAAACTGGACACAAGAAAAAGCGGCCTCTGTTTTAGAAATACCTCAACCGAAGGTGTCCTTATTGAGTCGTGGTCAATTCTCTGGTTTTTCTATTGAGAAATTAATTAGCCTTTTGAATAAGCTAAATCAAGATGTGGAAATTGTTGTAAGAAACAGACGCTATACTGCAAAAAATCATACGGGGCATATTAGTGTTACTTACGCATAAATAGTGAGACACACAATAGACCCCTGGGGTCAAATCTTGTCTTCAACCTTCGCTTCTTACACTGCCATACTGAATCAAATCTGTCTTCAATTTTTTCTCTTGTTGTATAGATTCTTTAGTTTTGCAATTAATTCCCCTGGTTCTCCATCATTGACGGGTTTGTCATTAATCATGGCAACCGATTGTATTTCAAATACAGAGTTCGTTATAAAAACCTCTTTTGCATCTAAGATATCTTCCACAGTTAATTCTTTTTCAATTAGAGGGATGCTATTTTCTTTGCAATCTTCGATAATGAGTTTTCGGGTAATTCCAGGCAAGATGCCGTCTTCAATTCTAGGTGTTAGCACAGTGTTGTAATGGGTAACGATAAAAATATTTCCAGTACTTGCGCAAGCCACTTTATCTTTTGTGTTGAGCATAATAGCGTCATCTGCTTTATGCTCGACAGCTTCCATCTTGGCCAAAATATTATCTAAGTAGCATAATGATTTAAGATTAGATAGTGGAGATCTTTCATTTCTTCGGGTATTAGTGCAGATACGAAGTTTTAAGGGCGGATGTTCCGTGTGAGGCATTGCTGCGACAGTAATCATAACAGTGGGTTTAGGTTCAGTGGGGGGTAATAAGCCTCTCGGGCCTATTCCTCTGGTCAGTGTTATTCTTAGCGTCGCATCTTTATTTGCTAGGTCATTTTTCTTAAGCAGCTTTAGTAGAATATCATTGAGTTCTTCTAATTTTAAAGGAAATGGTATTTTTAAAGCGCTTGCTCCTTTTAGGAGTCTTGCATAATGTTCTTCTATGCAAAAAACCTTTCCTTCATATATACGCATGGTTTCAAATAAACCGTCGCCAAGCAGTAATCCTCTATCGTTAGATTCTATTTTAAATTGGGGTGAGGGTATAAATTCGCTGTTTAAGTAAATCATTGCTTTATCCTATTTAAGAATTTGGTCACCCAGATGGTCGCCCAAGGAGGAATTTTTTCATGTCGAGCGGTGGCAAATTCTAATTAAAAGATCTCTCCTGTGATCAAATCTTGCCTTCAACCTTCGCTTGGTGGAAAATTTAAATTTTTTTGCAGCGCAAAGCAGCTCACTTGCTTTTTCTTGAAATTCGAAGATAAAGTTTTCGTATTAATTCTTTTGTGCTTTGCGATAAATTTAATAATGCCTTGCTCATGCTCTTACCCAAGTTGCTTCATTTGAGTATAGTCATAGCTAGTGAGCTTTATGTTTTCTTGATCCTTAATTAGCATTACTCTGTATCCATCAATAACTTCTATTTCTTGTACAGCATCGATATGCATTTTTTTCTTTATAAACATTTCTTTATTTTTTATTTTGGATTTGGCTTCTCTTATATCAGCGGCGACAATAAAAAAATTCGTATGTAATTCATAGATGCCTATTTCGTCATCATAAAATCCTGCGTGAATAATGAACAGTTTCATTCTTGGTCTCCAATAAATATCTGAGAACACGATATATCATGGCTGTTGCAGGTAAACAACAGCTCATTAATAGCTTAAAACCCCTGACGGGAGAATCTGATTTTGTGGTTGATACAGGAATGGGGTCAATCCATAAAGATTCTCTTACTGGGGCTATTAAAAGATTGCTGGCTGTTCCATTGAGTTATAAAGAAAAAAAGAAGGCCAGTGTTGCACCTTTGGCACAAATGAAGGCTTTTTCCACGCACGATCTCAGGCGCTCAAGCTCAACCGCCTGGGCAGAATATCTGAAGGTACAGCCGCATGTCATCGAGCGAATGTTGAATCATCAACCGCTTAACAAGCTTGTGGCTACCTATCAACGTGCAACTTATGCCGAAGAACAAAAAGCTGCCTGGCTTGCGTGGAGCCTGAACGCTCCCCTCATAATATCCGAGCCATGATATTGTTTCCCGAAGGAA
>CAYXNR010000104.1:0-2579 GCA_964466595.1 uncultured Coxiellaceae bacterium
TGGTAATGACACTGAGAAAAAGTCTGATTTTAGGCGTTCTTGCAGAAGAGAGCGGCAAGACTAAAAAAGCCCGAGCGAAACTGAAAAACAAACTCGATGCGACTGACAAAAAACTGAAAAACCAGACACTTGATAAGAAATCCCAAGAGATTTCCAGGTGGATAGAACGTCATGCAAATGACCGAGTCTCTGTTAAAAAGGATATTTCCCTTTTCGATCAAAATAGGAATTCTGCTAAAATGAGCCGCAATATTGAAAAATTAGCAGAAGAACTTGCCTTGGATCTCAAAGTATCCAAGGAAGCGATCGCAGCAAAGACAAAAAAATGAATATTATAGACTGCCTTGAAGAACGCGGCCTCATCGAGGCCTTAACAACCGAACAACTTAAGGCAGTCACTCAAAAGCCCATCAAAATCTACATCGGATTTGATCCCACAGCTGACAGCCTCCATTTAGGAAATCTTGTAGGAATTGTCGTTCTAAGGTGGTTTCAAAAGTTTGGCCATACGCCTGTTGTTGTCCTTGGCGGAGCCACCGGACGGATCGGCGATCCCTCCGGTAAAAGCACTGAACGGCCTCTTTTAGATACAGCGACCATCGAATCCAATATCAAACGCATCCGCACTCATTTCGAACAGGTCCTTGACTTCAAGGATTCCAAAACGATGCCGATGATCGTCAATAATGACGATTGGTTTGCGAAGTACGCTTTCGTTGATTTTCTTCGGGACATCGGAAAGCATTTCCGCGTCAATGTCATGCTGACCAAGGATATGGTTAAATCTCGCTTGGAGTCAGACGAGGGAATTTCTTTCACAGAGTTCAGCTATCAGATTCTTCAAGCTTACGATTTCTACCACCTATATAAGACGCATCAAGTTGTTCTCGAAGGCGGCGGCAGCGATCAGTGGGGCAATATCACCGCAGGAACCGATCTCGTCCGCAAACTTTTAGGTGAAACGGTCTACGGCATCACATTTCCACTACTCACCAGAAGCGATGGGAAGAAATTCGGCAAAACAGAAGGCGGAGCGATTTGGCTGGCTGCTGACAGATGCTCTCCTTATGACTTCTATCAATATCTCTACCGTGTAGCTGATGCCGATGTGATCAAGCTGATGCGCATGCTCACCTTTATGGAGATGGATGAAATCCGCCGTATAGAGCAAGAGATGAAAAAAGCTGATTATGTTCCAAACACAGCTCAAAAGAGACTTGCTGAAGAGATCACAAGGCTCATTCATAATGAAGAAGGACTCCAGTCGGCACTCCGTGCAACGCAAGCGGCAGCTCCTGGTCATGCAACAGAGCTCAGTGCTGAAGTCTTCCAGCAAATGATGAAAGATATGCCGTATGTCAAATTATCCAAGGCTGATGTCGTCGATAAGAAATACGTGGAAGTAGCAGTCCAAACTGGACTTGCAACCAGCAAAGGGGAAGCAACTCGGCTCATTGCGGGGGGCGGAGCTTACCTCAATAACGAACGAGTCGAAGATCCTCAGCTCATCCTGAATCAAAAGCATCTCATTGGCGGAGAATTTCTCCTCTTAGCTGCTGGCAAGAAGAAAAAAATCCTTATTCACATCGCTAACTAAAAATCCCTCTTATGGCTATATTCTCTGCTAAAATTAGGATAGAGATGAGCCTTCGGGTCGATAATGTATTGCCAGCGACAATTCCAAGGATAGGGCAGCTCAACGCTAAGTCTTTAGTTGTTGCAGTGGCCCTAGTAGCTCTTGGGGCTATGATCTCTCATGGTGTCCTATGTCTATATAATCGCGCTCAGGCAAGGGAATTATTAAGTGAGGCTCGGCTTGACATTTATATTAATCACCGACAGCGGGCAATAGAACGTTGTTTTAAAGCGCTATCTTATGACTTCTTAGATGAGCGTCTACGTATGAAATTATATAGACAGAGGGTATGCGCTTATTCCCAAGAAAAATTATACGTCAAAGCTATCCAAGATTGTGACATCATTTTAGCAATGAACCTTACAGATAGATCAAGAGGTAAGTGTTTATTTTTACGTGCACAGGCTTATCGCGGTTGTGGTCGTAATAATGAAGCGATTGGTGATTTGACTGAAGCTATGGCCTTAACCTGGGATTATTGGCCCTATTCATTTTTAGTAAATCGTGGAGATACTTATCTGAAGTTGGGTCAACACCAGCTTGCTGTCAATGATTTGACACAAGCTTTGGCTTTATTTGAAGATGCTTGGCCATATGATATTTTATGGGCTCGCGCATTAGCGTATCGTGGCTTGGGTAAACATCAGCTTGCTATCAATGATCTCGTGCAGGCTTTGAGCTATCTCCCTAGAGAGGGGGGGAAGAGAGCGAGATTGCTGGGTTTTAAAGGGGATCTTTATCGAGATCTTAATCGTCATGAAGAAGCGTTCCAGAATTATAAAGCTGCATTGAAAATTCTTCCTTCTGGTTCAACAATAAAAAACATCTTTGGAATTCCTCTAGAAAATACCTTAAGAATTTCCTTAGATGCTGCTCGTGACGAAGCACTTCAAATGCGACAGCATGCGACACCTCCTAGTGCTTAAAAAATAAGCTCTAGCAC